>CAZARY010000081.1:0-9373 GCA_964487675.1 uncultured Clostridia bacterium
TAAATCACCAATGCTTTTTCGGACTCTATTGATATTTTCGTTAGACGCTGTGTCTATCTTGTTAATTAAAACCGCGTCTGCCATTTTGAGGTTTGTTTCACCGGGATAGTAGGCTTTTTCATGGCCAGGACGGTGCGGATCGACCAAGACCAGGTGAAAATCAGACTGGTAGAATGGGATGTCATTATTCCCCCCGTCCCAAACGATGACGTCTGCTTCCTGTTCGGCGGCTCTCAATATCTGCTCATAATCGACACCGGCATAGACGATGCTGCCGCGGTCAATGTGGGGTTCGTACTCTTCCCTTTCTTCAATAGTGCACTGGTGATAATCCATATCTTCATAGTTGGCAAATCGCTGGCATACTTGACTGGCCAAGTCTCCATAGGGCATGGGGTGTCTAATTACAACGACTTGTTTACCTTGCTGGCGAAGCAGATCGCAAACTTTTCGGGTAGTTTGGCTTTTTCCGATGCCTGTTCGAACAGCACACACTGAAATCAGGGGTTTGGTTGACTTTAACATGGTGTTTCTTGACCCCATCAATTGAAAGTCAGCCCCGGCAGAATTCACCTCTGCAGCCCTGCTCATTACATAATTGTAAGGGACATCGCTGTAGGAAAACACCACTTCTTCTACCTCTTTTTCCTGAATAAGTTGCTTCAGTTCTGATTCGGGGTAAATATCTATGCCATCCGGGTAACGTTCTCCCGAAAGCACTGGCGGGTATTTGCGTCCCTCAATGTTGGGGATTTGTGCCGCGGTGAAAGCTACGACCTGGTAAGCCGGGTTATTTCGAAAATAAGTGTTAAAGTTGTGAAAATCCCTCCCTGCGGCACCCATAATAATAGTGCGTTTGCTCATGCAACCAACTCCTTTCTACTTTATCATCATTAAATACTGGAAGGATATAAATCTACCCTTAACATTAATTATTTTACGGCAAAAAGTCAAATATTTTATCTCTCATAGCTTCTACTTTCAATCTCATCATGAAGGATATTATCCCCGCAGTATCGAAATTAGCTATAAAATGTATATAATGTATATAAATAGCTGAATAGTGGGATGGTGCATACAAAAAATGTGCAAATTTTTATAGAGAGGTGAGTAAAATTGATTTCCTGGGCTGTATTTACCCCGCATCCCCCCCTATTAGTACCAGAAATTGGGGGAAGCATGCTCGAGCGAGTGGCCGATACAAAACAAAGCCTGGAAAAACTTTTTGAAGAGGTGGATTCCCAGGTGGATTCCCTGGTGGTTATGACGCCCCATAGCCATGCTAGTGTAGATAAAGTTATGGTGAGCAGTGGAAAGCAATTAGAGGGACGATTGGCTCAATTTGGCGGTGCTAAAAAGCTAACATTTAAGGTCGATAGGTCTCTTTCACAATTTCTAATCACTGGCCTAGAAGAGGCAGGTCTGCCTGCTCAGCTAAAAGCATTACCCGATGGCTCGGCAGTTGAGTCTATCGATCATGGTGCTTACGTACCCTTATACTATGCAGAACAGGTTATGGATGCGTCTCCCGATTTGACTATTCTCAACCCCGGCTTATTTGCGCCTGACAAAATATGGAAGGCAGGCAAAGTCCTTGGGCAGAGATTGGAAAATGAAGATAAGCGAATCGGAGTGATTATCAGCGGCGATCTATCGCATAAACTAAGCAGAAATGCCCCAGCCGGCTATCATCCTCGGGCCCATTTATTTGATCAGCAGGTAAAAGAATGGCTTGAAGCGAAACAGCCGAACAAACTATTGGAAGTAGATCAGGAACTTTTAGCGGAAGCCGGAGAATGCGGCTATAGACCGTTGATTATGGGAAGCAGTCTGGTTCAAGAACATGGCTATAGAAACTGCCGGGTGCTGTCTTATGAAGCTCCCTTTGGTGTGGGATACTTGGTGGCCCGAATCCTGTAGGCGAAGGAGGGTGCAAAATGCGCAAAATGAACAAAACTTCGGAAAGAGAAACAGCTATTTTTTTAGCCCGGGAAGGGTTAAGACTTTATTTAAAGAAGGGGGAAAATCTTGTCCCCCCAGAAGAAATGCCGCCGCTTTTTTATACCAAAAGGGGGGCTTTTGTTTCAATTAAAACCCAGGGCAGCCAACTTAAAGGCTGTATCGGCACCCTGGAACCTACCCAGGGGAACCTTGCCCTGGAAATTATAAACAACGCCATCAGTGCAGGAACAAGTGATCCCCGTTTTGAACCTGTGCCGCCAACGGAGTTGGACCAACTTTATTTTTCTGTGGACATTATCTCTCCCCTGGAAAAAATCTCAAAGAGAAGTTATTTGAATCCCAGTGAATATGGCATTGTAGTAGAGAAAGGATTTCGACGAGGCGTTTTACTCCCGGATTTAGAAGGGATTGATACGGTTAATCGCCAAATCTCAATTGCCGCCCAAAAAGCTGGGCTTTCTTCCCAAGATGAAGGCATAACCATTTACAGGTTTGAGGTGACTCGATTTGCAGAAACTCCCAAATGATCTGTATCGCGAAGAGAAGAACCGTATTGTGTGCTTACTATGCTATCGAAAGTGCGGTATCAAACCAGGAGAAAAAGGTTTCTGTCGCAATAGGATTGCTGAGTGGGAAAATGGAAATCTGATTCCTGTATTTAGGCAAGTAGAACGACTAGAAGCTTTTAACGTGGATCCCATTGAGAAAAAACCTCTCTACCACTTTTATCCTGGTCGGGATGTGGTTTCTGTGGGTCTGCGGGGCTGCAATATGCATTGTTTTTTTTGTCAAAACTATCAACTTTCCCAAGATCGTACTCCTTTAAAGTATCAAAAAGAAGAGACCGGTGAATGGTCCAAAGAAATTTTACACGTATTAGAAAGGGAAAACCAGGCTGGAAAGATGGTACCGGGCATCGCTTTTACTTACTCCGAACCCATCACCTGGTTTGAATTTATGTATCCAGTGGCAAAAGAGCTAGACCGGCACAATTACTTTTCGGTCATAGTCAGTAATGGAATGTTAACAGAACCTGCGCTTAAAAGGATCATTCCCCTGCTCCAAGGAGCAAATATAGACATTAAATCCCTGGATGGGGAAGTTTACAAGCGTTTGGGAGGGGAAAGGGACACGGTAAAGCATGCGGTGGAGCGCCTGTTCGAGGCCGGGGTTCATGTGGAATTAACTTACCTTGTGGTGACGGGCTTAAACGACAATGACAGCCAAATAAATGAATTTATCGACTGGGTGAGCGAACTGGATCGTGAGATCCCCGTACATTTTAGCCGTTATTTTCCAAGCTATAAGGCCAGTGAGCCATCGACGCCAGTGCAAAAACTAAAGGACATTTATATTCGGTCTACTGAAAAGCTGGCTCATGTCTATTTAGGCAATTTGGGGGAAAAAGCATACCAAACCACATACTGCCCTTCTTGCGGCGCAGTCGTTATAGAACGGAGCCTTTTTTCCGTGAGAACAAACCTAAAAGAAGGAGTATGCTCTAAGTGCGGACGTAAACTGGCAGGTATATTTGAATAGACTGTTGCGCATTTTTATGGAAAAATATAAAATATAATAACCGAGCAAAAAATAGTATGTTACCGTAAATCAAATTCTTATGGAGATTATTGGAAAATGCAAATAGGAAACGGAGAGAGAGTACATCATGGAAATTATTAGCGATATTTTGGTCCAGATTTCATTGATTGATATTGTCGACATTGCCTTAGTAGCATTTTTATTTTACCGCCTAACTTTGTTAATTCGTGGTACCAGGGCAATTCAGCTCTTAAAAGGACTGTTTGTGCTGCTGATTGCCATGGTTGCCAGTGATTGGTTGGAGCTCAGGTCGATTAATTGGCTTTTAACCCAAGCCATGACCATAGGTATTGTTGCTATACCAATAGTTTTCCAACCCGAATTGAGAAGGGCCTTGGAGCAGCTGGGAAGAGGGGAGTTAATAGGGCAAGGTTTATTTAAGACGAGTAAGGAAGAATATCAAAAGTCGGTGATCCAAGAAATAAAAAAAGCAGTCAAAGTTATGCAAACTCGAAAGATAGGGGCTTTGATTGTGCTGGAGCGCCAAACGGGTCTTACTGATATAGCCGAGACGGGAATAAAGATAAATGGGGAAGTTACTGCGGAGCTGTTGATTAATATTTTTATGCCATTAAGTCCCCTTCATGATGGCGCAGCCATCATCAGGGGAAATAATTTAGTAGCAGCTGGATGTTACCTGCCTTTAACGGATAAAGAGGATCTAAGCAAAGATATTGGCACTCGGCACAGGGCAGCCGTGGGCATCACGGAAAATTCCGATTCCTTGGTGGTAACGGTCAGCGAAGAAACTGGGGCGATTTCCTTGGCCGACGATCAAAAATTGAACCGTTTTCTGGACGAGGATGAGCTTGAGAGCCTTTTAAATAAACTTTGGGTAAAAAAAGGTCCCTCTGCTAGTAGTTTTTGGAAGAGGAGGGGAAGCAGTTGATCAAAAGGTTATCTCACAATGGCTGGTTAAAAGTGTTATCTATTGCCCTGGCCATTATTTTATGGGTATATGTGTCGGTAGAAGAAGAGGGTATGGCAGGCTGGGAAGTGTCTCGCAGTTATGGCAATATTGAAATCAATGTGAGGAATCTTTCCAATAACCTTGTGCTTGCGGAAGATCCAGGAACGGTGGATGTTACACTTAGAGGAACTCAGCAAAGATTGGACAGGGTAGATGAAGAGCAGTTGATGGTGTTCATTGACCTGGAAGGTTTAGAGGCTGGTACACATACTGTGCCAGTAGAGCATAGTGTACCTCAATTTGATGTGGGCAGGATTCACCCGGCCGAAGTTGAAGTGACCCTGGAAGAAAAAATAGAACGTGAAATGCCGGTAGAATACAGGGTAGAAGGTACTCCGGCGGAGGGTTTGGAAGCAGAATCGCCTCAAATTAACCCGGAACTGGTAGTACTCACTGGGGCTCAAAGTTATATTGACCAGGTTTATCAGGTGGTGGTCGATATAAACGTTCAAGATGCACTGGAAGAAGTTGAGGAAAGTCTGGTGGTAGAACTTGAAGATGAGGATGGCTTGCCAGTAGAAAATGTGGACGTTTCACCCGGGATGGTGGAAGTTTTTGTGCCCATGACCTACCCTCAAGTAGAACTGGAGGTGGTCCCGCTCATAGAAGATGACCTGGATGATTATTACCTGGAAGATTTGGAAGTCATCCCTGCTACTATAACTGCAGGTGGTTGGGAAAGTGTGATTCAAGATTTGGAGACCATCAACACAAATACGGTTTACCTATCCAGCTTGTTGGAACAGGAAACAGTTGTGGTGGGCTTAGACCTGTTGGAAGGCATTAAAACCCTGTCAGAAGAAAGTGTAGCGGTTACTGGCCAAGTAAGCTCGGCTGAGCAGACATCTTTTGATCTTGATCTACAAATTAATGAGGCGCTAGAAGCAAGAGGTTTCACCTCTCAACAGGAAGAAATCAGGGTCACACTTTCAGGCGCTTCTACGTTAATGGGGGAATTAACAAAAGAAGATTTGTTGGCCTATGTGTCACTTGACGATGCTGAGACAATTGATGCAAACACCAAAGAAATTGAACTCCCAGTAAATATCGATCTACCGGATAATGCAATAGAAATTATTGAGAAGGCGCCAGAAGCTGTGGTTTTAACCAGATGAGTCACATGAGCTGCAAATACTAAACATTGGAGGTTGGTATATTGTCACAATTATTTGGAACGGATGGAATTCGGGGAATAGCGAACCAGGATTTGACGCCCGAATTTTGTTTGAGACTCGGAAGAGCCGGAGGCGAATTTTTTAAATCCCGTAAGGGTCAAATTTTATTGGGGCGCGATACGAGGATATCAGGCCCTATGTTGGAGGGGGCTCTTGCTGCTGGGTTAGCTTCTGTCGGTGTAGATGTCCAGCTAATGGGAATTGTGCCCACCCCTGCAGTGGCTTTGCTGGTGAACAAGACTGAAGCCGCTGGAGGTGCGGTAATTTCCGCCTCTCACAACCCGGTGCCTGATAACGGGATAAAATACTTTTCGCCGGGGGGTTATAAATTAACAGAGGAAGAAGAAGAAACCATAGAAAAATTACTAGAAAGCGATACACTTCCACGCCCTACAGGGACTGAAATAGGCGATATATTGCCGGCAGACCAGAGTTTAACCACCCAATATATTTCAGAACTGGCCCATATGTGTCCTCTTGATTTAAGGGGCTACAAGGTGGTGCTTGATTGTGCCCACGGTGCCATGTATCAGGCTGCACCAGCGATTTTTGCTCGATTAGGGGCTGATGTAATCCCGATCCATCAGGAGCCGTTAGGGGATTCCATAAATGTCAACTGCGGGTCTACCAATCCTGAAAATGCAGCAAAAAAAGTCATTGAAACGGGTGCTCATATGGGCTTTTGCTTTGATGGAGATGGGGATAGAGTTATAGCATTGGATGAAGAAGGTCACCAGGTCAATGGCGATAAAATCATGGCTATTTTGGCAGCATATTTGAATGAGCAGGGGCGTTTAAAGAACCACCGGCTTGTGGTTACGGTCATGAGTAACCTGGGGTTGAAATTGGCCATGGAAGAAAGGGGCATCCAAATAGTAGAAACCCAGGTGGGAGATCGGAACGTTTTGAAAGCCATGGAACAAGAAAGCGCTGTTCTAGGGGGTGAACAGTCAGGCCATATCATTCATTTGCAAGATACCACTACGGGTGATGGGTTGTTGACAGCCCTAAAAGTAATGGAGGTGCTAACAAGTACGAAAAAATCATTAAACGCATTAGCGCAAATCATGCGAGAACTTCCCCAGGTGCTGGTAAATGTTAAAGTCAAAGACAAAAATATGGCGGTTCAATCAGAAAGTGTTTGGCAGGCTAAAGAAAAAGCGGAATCAGAACTGGGGGCAGAGGGAAGAATATTAGTTCGCCCTTCTGGCACAGAACCGATCATTCGAGTTATGGTAGAAGGAAGAGATAGAGAAAAACTTCATCGGGTGGCCAATAATCTGACCCAGGTGATCAAAGAAGCACCTGATCAATAAAAACAAAATAAAGGCAAACAATTTTAGATGTTGGGTGCCATCTATATATTGGTGCCCAAGTATTTTCATGAGGGGGTGATTTATGATTGTAGCGCAGTCAACTGAAAAAGTTGTTCCGTATTCTCGTGACTTTAGTCATGAGAGGTTCACAATAACCCACCTTTCTTTTTGCACCATCTTTTTTGCTTTTAGAGCGCCTGGACATCTTGGCTGATTGTTTAATACATGGTCCAGCCAGGATGTTGACGAGGAGGAGGTTAATCGAGCGATCGGCGGGTACCTCCCGGTAACATCGCTACCGTTAAAGGCACAGAATAAAACTGGGGAGTGATCCCCAGGACAAAAAGTGCCAGGCGATGCAGGAAAATGTGAAACGTGAAAACGCAAACAATAAAATAGAAAATATTCCCATGAAAAGCTGCAGCTTAACAGAGGGTTCTATACAAGATTTTCTGAAAAACGGAGGTAAATTTTATGTGTGGCATCGTTGGTTATATCGGTGACAAGGAAGCAGTAGAAGAGCTTATGAAAGGCCTCAAGAAACTTGAGTACCGCGGATATGACTCCGCAGGCATAAGTATAGCTGTAGATCACCAATTGAAAACAAGAAAGACAAAAGGCAGGTTGGCTGATCTCGAAAAGAAAATTGAATACGAAGAGATGCAAGGAACTACGGGAATAGGGCATACGCGCTGGGCCACCCATGGTAAACCATCGGATATAAATGCGCACCCTCATGTGGATGGTGAGCACCAAGTCTCTGTAGTTCACAATGGGATCATTGAAAATTTTCAAACTTTGAAATCCGAATTGAAGACGGAAGGTTACAAATTTGATTCAGAAACCGATACAGAAGTCATAGCGCACCTTTTGTCACGGGAATATCAAGGCGACTTAAAGCAAACCATGTTTCAGGTTACGGAAAAATTAAAAGGCTCTTTTGCCCTAGCAGTTTTGCACCAGGATGAACCGGGCAAGATTGTATGTGCACGAAAAGACAGTCCGTTAATCGTTGGATTAGGAGAAGGGGAGCAGATTATTGCTTCAGATATCCCGGCTATTTTAGACTACACTAGAAAAACCTTGGTGCTTGAAGACGGAGAAATTGCAGAAATTACAAAAGAGCAAGTTAAAGTGTTTGACGCCCAAGGAAACGAAGTAGAGAAAGAACCCTTTGAGATAAATTGGGATGCGAAAGAAGCTGAAAAAGGCGGTTACGAACATTTTATGCTTAAGGAAATCCACGAGCAGCCCGCTGCTGTAAAGGAAACCATCCGAAGCAGAATTAATGATGGACGAGTATGTTTGGAAAATATTCATATGGAGGATGAGCAACTGAAAGAATTGGAGAAAATACATGTGGTCGCTTGCGGAACCGCCTATCATGCCGGATTGGTTGGGAAAACTTTAATTGAAAATATAGCAGGGATCTCCGTGGATGTTGAGATCGCTTCTGAATTCCGATATAAGACCCTGCTTTTAGACAGTCGAGACCTGGTTATTGTAATTAGCCAGTCTGGTGAAACTGCCGATACATTGGCCGCTTTGCGGGAATCTCAAAAGAAAGAGGCCAGGGTACTGGCAATCACCAATGTCGTAGGAAGCTCCGTTTCCCGGGAAGCAGATGGCGTTATTTATACCTGGGCTGGTCCGGAGATTGCCGTAGCTTCCACTAAAGCTTACGTTACTCAACTGGTTTCTCTAGCCTTGGTTGCCTTACACTTAGCCAGGGGCAAAGGCACTTTGACTGACCATGAGCAATCCGAGTTGGTTTCTGAATTGGAAAAACTTCCACAATTATTAGAGGAAACTTTTCAGCGAGAAGAGGACATCAAAAAAATTGCCCAATGGATATCCCCTCAAGAACATGCCTTCTTTATTGGTCGTCAGCTAGATTGGGCTGTGGCTGAAGAAGGGGCTTTAAAATTAAAAGAGATTTCCTACATTCATGCAGAAGCCTATCCAGCAGGGGAACTTAAACACGGGACTTTAGCCCTGGTGACAGATGGCATACCTATATTTGCCCTGGCAACTCAACCCCATGTGTATGAAAAATTAGAATCAAATTTGCAGGAAGTTAAAGCGCGGGGGGGTTGCTGCATAACGGTTGTATATGAAGGAGATAAACGAATCAGCGAAAATTCGGATTACGTCATGCACATTCCTCGTGTGAACGCTCTTTTAAGCCCTATATTGAGCGTAATTCCTTTGCAGTTATTGGCTTATTATGCTGCAGTTGCTCGGGGAACAGATGTAGACAAACCTAGAAACCTGGCAAAAAGCGTAACAGTGGAATAAAAATAGAAGAGGCAAGTGTAACTTGTGTCCCCCAATAAAAAAAGCGGTAAAAA
>CAZARY010000082.1:0-9354 GCA_964487675.1 uncultured Clostridia bacterium
GGTCTTTTGGTGGGCTTGGTCCTTGGCTTTGCCATCTTTTAATCGATCAAGGCTTCGATGGCTTGTGATGGATGCATTAAGGTTTGTCATTTGTACAATAGTTTTCACCCATACATTCACGCATACAAAGTTTTTTGCATGAAAGGCCTTCTCGTTCTTGTGGTTTGTAATTGTATGCCATTTACAAAAACTCCTCCTGGATCAGTGATACAAATCCAGGAGGAGTCCCCTAAGTTCGTCCATTTTTGATAACACTTCCAAATGATTCTGTTCGGATTTCATGACTTCCTCTCCTATATCTGCCAGCTTTTGATCAACTGTTTTGACTGTGATAAAAACTTTTTGGTTGCCCATCCTGGTTTTCCCTTTCGTTCCACACACCTGAAAGCCTTGGTTCGACACGGTTTGCAAAAAAGCGCGGACATTAGCCCGGTAAGTTATAAATCTATCCCAGGTCATCTCCTTAGCCAGCTGCTCCCCCGCTTTTTGTATTTCTCCTAAAATCCGATCCAGTTCTTCATGAATTTCTTGGGACTGCGCCTGTTGGAATCGGCTGGAGAAGGTCTTCTTTCCCCCTGGTATTTTGTTTCCCTTAGCGCCTGTTATGGTTTTTCTCCTGCTGCTGCCCTCATCACCCACCCGGGAAATTCTGGACATCTTGAGTGCCCCCTTTATATCTCTCCTTTATTTTTTAATAGAGATAGGCTAAATAATTAGATTTTATATTTGCTCATAATGTTCCACATCTACTAAAAAGATTGTGGCGCCACCCACGGTCACCTCAACCGGAAAAGGCAAATAGGAATCTGTCGTGCCACCTACCGGGGAAACCGGGTTTACTATCTGGGATCTTGATCGACAGTGTTCCTTGATCAACGAAATCACATGTTCTGTTTGCTCTTTGCTGACGCCAATTAGGAGGGTGGTGTTCCCCGCGCGCAAAAATCCACCGCTACTCGATAACTTGGTGGCTTGTATTTCGTGTTCATTCAAAGCGTCTAGCAAAGCCGGGGCATCTTTATCTTGAATGATCACAATGATAAGTTTCAAAAGCCTCCCCCCCTTCCCAAATATTAGCTTGGGATTTCTGACAGCTAGAAATCAGCAATCAACATCCACGTTTCTGTCAAATAATCAAAGACGGGCTTCCACTACCTGCACATTTACAGTATCGCCTCTACCTGCAGCCAAATATCATGAAAGACGTCCCAAATATTTTTTTCGCCATCCACCAGGATAATGCGTTCAGGGTTTTCTTTTGCCAGTTTTAGGTATTCCGCTCTAACGGAGCGCTGAAAATCCACCCCTTTATTTTCAATCCGGTCTTTTTTATAACCCATGCGAGTATAGGCCGTTTGGGGCCGAACGTCGATTAAAAAGGTCACGTCCGGTACTGCCGTTTTCAGAGCAAATTTATTCACTTGTTCTACATCTTTTCGGTTAAGATGTGTTCTGGTTTGGTAAGCAAGGCTGGAATCAATGAAGCGGTCACAAAGCACATGTGCTCCAGCGTCCAGGGAAGGGACAATGAATTTTTGAACCAGCTGCACCCTAGAAGCCGCATATAAAAGTGCTTCCGTCTCGACCGTCATGTCTTGATAAGAAGCATCCAAAAGTATTTCTCTGACCGCATCACCCACCCTGGTGCCGCCAGGTTCCCGGGTGGTTACCACGTGCTCATCTTGTTCATATAGTTTATCCCGCAACAGTTTTAATTGGGTGCTTTTGCCGCTTCCATCAATTCCTTCAAAGGTAATGAACTTTCCCTGCTGATCTCCACCCTGGTTCATATCATCCCTCGCTCTCTTATATTTATTCATCTTTGGTAAAGGATGTGTTCTCCTGTTGAAAAATTCTTTTTAAAGCTTTTTCCACCTGATTGACATTGTTCTTTCTAATCACATGGACAGGAATGTCTTCATCGTAAGCCTGTTGAATTTTTTTTGCCCCTTTTCGCTTTTGGGATTTAACAGTAATCATCATATCTGCCTCTTGCATATGTCTCGTCAGTTTGGCAGGTACTTTAAGATCTTTAATCAGCCGCTTCAAAGTGTCTTTACTAACGGCAAAGGGATATATTTTCTGCGTGGTTTCATAACCACCAGCTTGTTTATTGACGGCAAGTTTATCGCTATCACTCCAACCACTGGATAGATTTGACCGCTGTATGGTTTCACTTTGACCATCATTTCTTCTAATTCGGATCTCCGGTTTTGGGGCGCCGCCCCGTAAGATATAATCTACCACCTGTTCCAGGGGATTGTGAATTTTTAGCGTGTTGCGGTCAAATATTTCAATAACAGCGTCGAAAGTAGCAGGCGCCTGGCGTTCCAATACAGTTTTTTGTGAATTTCTACGCTTTGCTTCCTCATCGCCTAATGTAACCGAATCTATGCCCCCAAGTAAATCGGAAAGGGTTGGATTTAAAATTAAGTTTTCCAGAGTATTCCCGTGAGCAGTAGCAATAAGTTGAACCCCCCGTTCAGCAATCGTCCGGGCTGCTTGTGCCTCCTGGTAGGTACCAATTTCATCAATAATAATCACTTCCGGCATATGATTTTCCACCGCTTCAATCATCACATCATGTTGTTCTTCCGGTGTCTTTACCTGCATCCGGCGCGCGTGGCCTATCGCAGGGTGAGGAATGTCGCCATCACCAGCTATCTCATTAGAAGTGTCCACAATGACCACCCGCTTTTTAAATTCATCAGCCAAAATCCGGGCAGCTTCCCGCAGAATCGTCGTTTTCCCTACACCGGGGCGCCCTAAGAGGAGGGCTTTATCACCATTTTCAACAATGTCCCTAATAATATCGGCCGTACCGTACATAGCCCGGCCCACTCGACAGGTGAGGCCAATAATCTTTCCCCGCCGATTCCGGATAGCGGATATGCGGTGCAAGGTTTTTTCTATCCCTGACCGATTGTCGCCACCAAAAGGACCCACACGGTTAGAAACATATTCTAAGTCTTTCTCTGTTACCACTTCATCCGTTAGGTAATAGAACTGGCGTGGATACCTGGCTTCCGGTTTTCGGCCCAGATCTAACACCACCTCTATTAATTCTTCGATTGCCCCCATCTCTTCCAGCGGGTCTTTGATATGAGGTGGGAATATGTGCAGCATCAATTCAAGTTCTCGGTAAAAATGATCAAATTTATTCCTGACAGCCATACAATCACCCTCTTGTCCATACATAAATAAGTAAGTAATAAAACATGATAAAACATGAATTTTTTTACACGCTCTTTGCAAACACAGGATAGCATCATAAACATAAATTATAAGCTGGATGTAATTGATTTGTCTCTATTTTACTATATTTCGGTCTATTTGACGAACCGAGGTTCAATTAGGAAGGTGTATGTGAATTTTTATGTATCTCACTAGCATACCAAGCCACCCTTTAATTTTTTTGCGTTCTATGAATTGCATGCCTTTTTTAATGAGCCACCTATTTTCACCAACCTAAAAAGGGGCCTTTCCACCCTGGAAAGGCCCCTTTTTAGTTAACCCCAGTTAGTACTATAAAGCATCAGTTTATAGAACCCCAAGGGTTTCAAGAATACCTACAACCATCACAATAGCCACACCAATGGGTATAACGTACTTTAAGAAAGGCGCAATCCAGTGTCCAACTGTAAATCCAGAGGACGCTGTATTGGCTTCTTCAAGCACATTTTTCGTGGTCCAAACATGACCGGCAAAAATAACTGTCAAGACACCGCCAAGGGGTAAGAAAATACTATCTGCAAAGAAGTCGAAGGTATCCAATACGTCCATACCGGCAAAGGAAAAGTCTGCCCAAACGCTGTATCCGAGTATAGACGGAATGCCCAGTAAGAAAATGACAAAGCCCATAAATAAGGCTGCCTGTTTCCTGGCCCAGTTGTATTCATCCACCACGAAGGCTACGCAAACTTCCAGCAGGGAAATGGCAGAAGTTAGAGCTCCAATTGATACCAAGAGGAAGAAAACAAAACCAAACAAGGCTCCTGCCGGCATTTCTGCAAACACAGCCGGCAAAGTGATAAATACCAAACCCGGACCTGCACCCGGTTCGAAACCCATGGCAAACACTGCTGGAAAGATGGCAAAGCCAGCCAATATGGCAATGCCTGTGTCAAAACCAATGACCTGGACTGCGCTGTTTGGCACGGAATCCCGGTTAGACAGGTAACTGCCGTAAGTAATAATTGCGCCCATCCCCAGGCTAAGCGTGAAAAAGGACTGCCCAATGGCAGACAAAAATGTATCTGCTGTTATGGCGCCAAAATCAGGCGTTAACATGAAAGCCAGTCCTTCCATGGCACCATCTAAAGTAACAGAGCGCACGATGGTAATTAATACCAACACAATCAAAAGAGGCATCAGCCATTCCACCACACGTTGAATGCCTCTAACAACCCCGGCTGCAATTATACCAGTAGTAAGCGCCATGAAAATTAAATGATAAAACAAGGGAGTTGCCACCCCGGTAATGTGGCCTATAAAAGCTTCTTCTGCCACACCAATGCCTTCAGCAAATCCGGTTATCGCTTCCACCATGTAATGAAGGGCCCATCCGGCAACCACCGAATAATAACTTAATATAACAAATCCGGTTAATACACCAAGGCCACCGACTAACCACCAGGGGGTGTTGGGAGCCAGGGCTTTAAAAGCACCCACAGGGTTCTTTCTGGTGGCGCGACCCATAGAAATTTCAGTAATCATAACAGGATACCCTATGAGAACAATACAAATCAAATAAATGATAATGAACGCAGCACCACCCTGCTCGCCAGCCACATAAGGAAACCGCCAGATATTTCCCAGGCCGACAGCAGAGCCTGCTGCTGCTAGAACAAATCCAAGTCGAGATGCCCACTGTTCACGTTGCATAGTCATCCTCCTTTGCTAATAAGATTTTAGCAATTAATTAAAATGCGTCCTACTTTCTTACAGTACTTTTTCCCGGCTAAATCTGTTTTTGCAATCACCCCCTTCACGAGTAAAATTAAACTTGCTACAGCATCGAATTTTTTGCAGCTAGAGGAAACAATTTCAATAATTTAACATAGTAATGTTTATTATGACTGCTTATGGCTGCTTATGTTTAGCATATGTTTGTTTTTGAAATATTCTGTTTATCTAGATGGAAATCCTGCTTAAATAGCAAAATAATTGAAATTTTTTCCGATGAAATTATACGGATTGCCTTAATTTTTAGCCACTGTAATTAGGGGCTTCCTTCGTTATTTGTACATCATGAGGATGGCTCTCCCTCAACCCGGATGCCGTAATTTTGATCAAGCGGGAATGTTCCTGCATATAGGGAATATCTGGCGCGCCACAGTAACCCATACCAGATTTAAGGCCTCCTATCAACTGATAAACTGTATCCCGCATAGTTCCCCGGTAAGGCACTCTGCCTTCAATCCCCTCTGGAACAAATTTACTTTTTTCTTGTTGGAAATACCTATCTTTGCTGCCCAGCATCATGGAAGTTTCCGAACCCATGCCACGGTAAACTTTGTAACTGCGGCCTTGGTATATTTCAAATTCGCCAGGGCTTTCATCGGTACCGGCAAAAAGGCTTCCGATCATCACTACATTGGCCCCTGCCGCTAAGGCTTTCGCAATATCACCCGAGTATTTAACCCCACCATCGGATATGACCGGGACGCCTTTTTCTTTTGCGGCAGAAACGCTGTCAATGACAGCGGTAATCTGGGGAACACCCACCCCACATACAATTCGGGTGGTGCAGATAGACCCCGGCCCAACGCCAACTTTTACAGCGTCTGCGCCCGCTTCAATCAGTGCCCGAGTTCCCTCAGCCGTGGCCACATTCCCCGCAATCAGAGCCACCTGGGGATTGTTATTCTTTATTTTACTTACGGCTTGAACTACATTTTCCGAATGGCCGTGGGCTGTATCAACCACAAGGATGTCCACCTTGGCGTCTACTAGAGCTTTTACCCTATCATTCATATCAGCCCCCGTTCCCACGGCAGCCGCCGCCAATAACCTGCCGGTCTTATCTTTAGCTGCATTGGGGTATTTAATATCTTTTTCAATATCTTTAATCGTTATGAGCCCTTTTAGAACCCCCTGATCATCTACAATAGGCAGTTTTTCTACTTTATGACGTTGAAGAATTCCCTTGGCTTCATTCAACGTGGTGCCCTCAGGAGCAGTAATCAAATTGCTCGCTGTCATCACCTCTTCAATTGGCTTCTCAAAATTTTGTTCAAAGCGTAAGTCCCTGTTTGTGAGTATCCCAACCAATTTACCATTTTCCGTAATGGGCACTCCGGAAATACGGTACCGTCCCATTAAAGTGGCTGCATCACTAATTCTATGCTGCTTAGAAAGGTAGAATGGGTTCGTAATCACCCCGTGTTCTGATCTTTTCACACGATCTACTTCCAGGGCCTGTTTTTCTATGTTCATGTTTTTATGGATCACTCCCACCCCGCCCTCTCTAGCCATTGCTACAGCCAGGCGAGATTCCGTAACCGTATCCATACCCGCGCTCATTAAAGGAATATTTAATTTTATTTTGTTTGTTAGCCAGGTGCTTATATTGATCTCTTGTGGGGTTACATTAGATTTTGAAGGCAATAACAATACATCATCAAAAGTCAACCCTTCTTTAACTACTTTACCTTCCATCAGTACAACCTCCTTAGAATAAACTAGCTTAAACCCTCAATTATTTTCCTAATTATTTCTTATTCTTCCTCTAATCGAGGTAAACTTTTTGGTCCTTCCTCGGACCAATAAAGCATGATTGTATCACCGTGCTTGATGGGATCCGTAAATTCAGCTTCCGCTCCGTTTATTGTCATGATTAATTTCCCTTTTTGGGTATGAGTGTCAAAATTCAATAAAGAAAAAATGTTCAGCAGTTTATGCCGGTGTCCCGCTGGCAGCGTCACGCTGTCTCCATTAACCATAACTGTAATTTCGGTAGGTGCTGCGTATATTTCCTTATCTTTCGCACTTGCCGCTTCTCCATTGGTTTTATTTGTAGGATTAGGACGGTGCTTACTTTTTTTACACGTCACTAAATCAAGGTTTCCGTTAAGGGGAATTTTGTCAGTTTCTTCTAAAACCTTACCTTCTCTGGTCCCATGATCAGAAATATATAAATGATAAGAATTTTGATCTATCTCCAGGGCGTGCATCAAATCTTTAACACGGGTCGTTGGCATTACACTTATCTCACATTCTTTTTCTATCAACAGATCTTCTTGTTCTGGCAATTGCACAGGTTCCCCATCCACCAAAACTTCTATAGGAAAATATACTTTTTCCCCATTCAAATAAAATACCGGACGCTGGTAGTCGGCCAGCACCTGACTTAGCTTCACTTTCCTTTTTTCGCCCTGGCTGGCGGAATATACAGTGATGACATCTCCAGATTTTATTTCCTGCTGTAAATTAGCACGCTCATCATTGATATAAATTTCTGCAGTTCTGCTTTCGCCTCCCGTGAAATATTTTTCTTCACCATTTAACCACAAGGTGAGTCCCTTGCCCGGCCGTGGGATTAAATTTTTCATAGGGTATCTAGCAGCCACCAGGGCTTCTGCCACCGTTGTTTTACCGCGTTCAAACAATCGAACCATTTTATCATTAACCGTTACATCGATAAATCCAAATGTTTTATCTTGCACCGAGGTCAAAGCAATACCCAGCGGGGTGACTGACCTGGGGTTTTGTAACCCTTTACGCATATTTTTAACTTGGGGCCATTTTTCCCCGCCTTTTATGGTCACCTTATCTTTATCCACCTGCAGTTCTTCTGCTAATTTTTGTTCGAGTCCTGGCAGTTGGCTGCCCCCTCCAACGCAAAAAACTGCGCTCGGGGAACCGCCATTGACCTGTGTGATAGCAGTGCTAACTTTTTTCGCCAGGGCGTCAATTTCTTTTTGAACAATATGTGCAACTTCTTTGGAGGTAATATTGTACTTATTTCCCAGCACATCTTGATAGGAAAGTTTTTGTTTGTGTTGGGACAGTAGAAACTTAATTTTTTCCCCGGTATGAAAATCTACTAACAGTGTCTTACATATCTTATCGGTGATTTCATCACCAGCATAAGGGACCATTTGATAAGCGGCCACTGTTCCTTCACTGGTAATAGCAATATCGGATGTCCCTGCCCCAATGTCTACCAAGGCCAAATTTAACATTCTGATTTCACTGGGAATAGCTAAATTAATCGCTGCAATTGGTTCCAGGGTAAGGCTATCGATGGTCAAACCCACTTGCTCTATCACACCTTCTAAGCTATCCACCACGACTTGAGGCAGAAAGGTAGCAATGACTTCCACCCCGATTTTATCGCCTTTTTGACCGATTAAATTGTTAATGGGATAACCATTCAAGGTATAGCGTATAACTGAATGAGCCACACAATAATAATGTGGATCCTCTAAGTCTTTATACTGCATTCGCTGGAGAAGGTTTTGTTCAGCTCTCTGGACTGCTTCCAACTCCAATGCATAAATTTCTTCAGGATCTATCCTTGTTTTTGAATCTCGCTGGATTTGATGATAATTATTTTCCGTCTCCAAAGCCCTGCCGGCAGCAGCAATGGCAGCTCTTTCCAATTTTATGGCGAGCCGTTTCTCCAGCGTTTTCTTTACTTGCTGAACAACGCCGGCTACCTGTTCAATGTCATGTATTTGTCCATCGTACATACTCCTGATTTCATGTTCTTTGATTTCATAACTCCTTAATCTGATAGCACGCTGTGAAGCTGGTTGATACACTAGCCCGATAACAGATCGGGTTCCGATATCCAGGGCAAACAAATCTTCAGCCAAGAATATCCCCCTCCTTGCCCGTTTTCAATTCCGTATAATAAATTTGAAGGACAAAGTAAATTTGTTAGCAATAGTATAACATTTTTATCAGAATCTCACTAATTTTGGAAAAAAATATTTCTAAATTTTACGGTTTTGTGGTAAGCTATGTATGGAACGCTATGTATCACACTTTTAAGTTTTTTCCACTCATTTCGCACTACTCATGACCTATTATGTTTGTTCATGTGTGATTCGTGTATGATATAGTAACTTTTTGAATATGATACAGTGACTTTGTGAGTCCTGTTATTTGATTTGAGTCACATTTTCTCTATGTAAACTACATGAGCGTGCTTGAAAAAACTATGTTAACAAGATTATTCATAATGATAAGGAGGTCCTGGCATTGAGTTCGACACATAATCAAAATCAAATCGGCCATAAGATCAAAAAGGCACGTATTGAAAAAAATATGACCCAAGAAGAGCTGGCAAATAACGAATTTCACCGCAGTTTTTTAAGTCAAATAGAAAAAGGATTAGTCAAGCCT
>CAZARY010000083.1:0-9282 GCA_964487675.1 uncultured Clostridia bacterium
ACTGTGTCACTGGATTTCAAGTCCAGCGCCTTCAGCCGGACTCGGCCACCCCTCCGGAGCTCCGCCCGAAGGCATAAACAAGTATAACACAGGGGTTAAAGGCTGTCAATAAAACTATCCTATAAGCTCTTTACCACCAAAATAGGGCCTGAGGATTTTTGGAATGGTTACTGTGCCATCGGGGTTTTGATAATTTTCTAAAATGGCCGCTACCGTTCTTCCCACTGCTAATCCAGAGCCATTCAGTGTATGAACGTAATGGGCTTTACCATCTTCCTTGGACCGGTATCGAATGTTTGCTCTTCTAGCCTGAAAATCCTCAAAGTTACTACAGGAAGAAATTTCTCTATAAGTGTTGTAGCTGGGCAGCCATACTTCCAAGTCATATTTTTTTGCGGCAGCAAAGCCTAAATCTCCAGAACACATCAAAGATACCTGGTAGGGGAGTTCTAGTAATTCAAGCACTCTTTCTGCATTTGCTACCAGGCTGTCAAGTTCCTGGTACGAGGTTTCTGGTTGGACAAATTTAACCAGTTCTACTTTGTTAAATTGATGCAATCGAATCAACCCTCGAGTATCTCTTCCATGGGCTCCTGCCTCTTTTCTAAAACAAGGCGTAAATGAAACCAGATATCTGGGAAGCACTTCTTCGCTTAAAATTTCACCTTTATAAAGATTGGTCAAAGGGACTTCAGCTGTTGGAATCAGGAAATACTCCAGGCCTTCGAGTTTATACATATCCTCTTCAAATTTAGGCAGCTGTCCAGTGCCCGTCATGGTATCCCGGTTGACAATAAAAGGTGGCATCATTTCTAAATACCCATGTTCTTCCACATGTAAATCCGTCATAAAATTAATCAGTGCTCGTTCCAATTTGGAAGCCTCCGCCACATAATTGACAAACCTGCTCCCGGTAATTTTCCCTGCTCTTTCAAAGTCCAGCAGCTGCAAATTTTCTGCCACTTCCCAGTGGGGCTTAATAAAATCTTCTTGCTTAGGTTCTCCCACCTGTTTGACCACGTAATTATCCGCATCGTCCTGCCCTATAGGAACATCCTCATGTGGAATATTGGGAAGATAAAGCAAGTATTCATTCAGTTGACTGCTTACTTCTTTCAACTGATCATCCATCTCTTTTACCTGATCAGACACCTTTTTCATCTCATTCACTTTTTCTGTAGCATCGTTTCCCGCCTTTTTAAGTTCTCCAATTTCCTTTGATACACTATTACGACGGTTCTTTAGAGCTTCTGTTTCCTGTAACAATTCTCTTCTTTTCTGGTCCAATTCAAGAAGTTCATTAACGTAATCTTCTTCTCCCTTGGCCTCACAAGCTTCTCTTACAGTGTCAGGGTTGTTCCGCACATATTTTAGGTCTAACATAGCAAAACCTCCTCTTGTCAGTTTGATGACTAAATGTTTAGCAATCTCCATTATATGGAGATTGTTGTACGCATTTGATTAAACATAAAAAACCCTCATCCAGCTAGGGACGAGGGTTTACACGCGTTGCCACCCTATTTGGGCTAAATTTATCAAATAGCCCCACTCAACTTGATAACGCCTTGAGAAAGGCGAAACCACTTACTCGCACCCGCCTTATAGAAAAACCAGGTACTTTCGGCAGTCCCCTCCGGGGAGGATTCACACGAAGGAATCGCCGATTCGCAGCAACCACCGGCTCTCTGCTCATTCCTTTCAAGCTACTAGGCCCCATCATCAGTTTTAGCATTTTTTCACGATTTCTTATTATTATAACCAGCAGTGTTTCAAAAATCAAGGGGTGTATCAGCTAAAGTTGTGATGATTTATTAATGCTGCAATAAACTTCATCTTACACTTCAACCTTAAATCAATCCCCTCTGACTTCACCTTAATTTATCGCCATTTTACTATTAGTAAAATTACCATCCTCGCTGCTGAAGTCTCTCGGTTTCCGGCAAATCTGAAACATTAATGCCAACCATGGCTTCCCCCAAACCGGCAGATATTTCTGCCAGTTTATCGTATTTGTCATAATTTTTTACAGCTTCCACAATGGCCTGAGCTCTTTTTTCAGGATTCCCTGATTTAAAAATGCCCGAGCCTACAAACACACCATCTGCGCCCAACTGCACCATTAAGGCCGCATCTGCAGGAGTGGCCACCCCGCCAGCGGCAAAGTTTGCTACTGGTAACCTTTTGACTTGTTTTACTTCTTGAAGAAGCTCATAGGGGGCACCCATCTCTTTCGCTTCACTCATGAGCTGGTCCTCAGGCAAATGAATAACGCGACGTATCCCGTCCATTACTGTCCGCATATGCCTAACCGCTTCAACCACATTTCCTGTGCCTGCTTCTCCTTTAGTCCGCATCATAGCAGCCCCTTCACCAATTCGACGCAGCGCTTCCCCCAAGTTTCGGGCACCACAAACAAACGGGGTAGAAAATTTATGCTTGTCTATATGATAATACTCATCTGCCGGAGTAAGCACTTCGCTTTCATCAATATAATCGACGCCCAGACTTTCCAATATTTTGGCCTCCACAAAATGGCCTATCCGTGCCTTAGCCATAACGGGGATGTTCACAGCTTTTATGATCTCTTTTACCACCTGGGGGTCTGCCATTCTGGCTACGCCCCCCTGCTCTCGAATGTCTGCAGGCACTTTTTCCAGCGCCATCACAGCTACTGCCCCGGCCTGTTCGGCTATTTGAGCTTGTTCCGGCGTGGTAACGTCCATGATAACCCCACCCCGCATTTTTTCCGTAGTTGCGTCTGTTGGTCTATTTATATTATTAGCAGACATAAATATAACCCTCCTTTAACTCTAATTAAGATATTTTAGATTGATTCTCAATTATTTTATAAATCCCTATTATATAGATTTTACTATACCTATAGAAATGAAACAAGACTTTTGGTTGCAACAAAAAGACTTTCACTTCGATTTATTTTCTACAGGGGGCTCTATCAAATTTTTGTCCTTTTCAGCTTGATACTTTAAAGCGTAACCAATCAATTCCGATAAAAGCTGGGTGTATTTTGTACCAGAGGACTCCCATAGTTTAGGGTACATGCTGGTAGACGTGAAGCCAGGCATCGTGTTCAACTCATTAATCACTACTTCCCCAATATCTTCCCGGACCAAAAAATCAACCCGGCATAACCCCCGTGTTCCAAGCGCTTGATAAGCTTTTTTGCCCAAATTTTGGATCTTTTCCGCGAGGGAATCCTCCAAAGAAGCTGGTATAACCAATTTCGTTTGATCATTTAAATATTTTGCATCGTAATCATAAAATTCATTGGCAGGAATAACTTCGCCGCAGATTGATGCATAGGGGCGATCATTTCCCATAATGCTAACTTCAATCTCTTTACCAGGAATGTACTCTTCCACCAAACACTTCATGTCATAGCAATTTGCCAGGTCCAACCCCTCTTCCAATTCTATCCTAGATTTTACCTTAGAAATACCAACACTTGAACCCAAGTTAACCGGTTTTACAAACATTGGATAAGCCAACGATTGTTCTACCTTGTTAAGAATTTGTGCCCGGTTTTGGCGCCATTCACTTCGCAGCACAAGCAAATGGTCAGCCACGCGTAATCCGTGGCTGCGAAGCACTTGTTTCATCATCGCCTTATCCATGGCCAGGGATGACCCCAATACGCCCGATCCCACATAAGGAAGACCGCTTAGTTCAAATAAACCTTGTAGCGTGCCGTCTTCTCCATAAGGGCCATGTAAAACAGGAAAAATTACATCAATATGCGCAATTTTTTCCATGACGTCCAGCCGCCACAGACCTTTTCTGCTAGGATCAGGCAGGATAGTAACAGGAAAGTTTCCTTTCATCGGCGTTTTTTGCTTAAGTTCTTCTAGGGGGCTGGCGCCACCTATCCATTCGCCATTTTTCCTAATCCCTATAGGAATAATGTTATATTTGTCTTTGTCCAAGGCATGAATCACTGACTCCGCAGAATTTATGCTTACTTCATGTTCGCCGGATTTACCGCCAAAAATGACAGCAACATTTAACTTCCCCAAAGAAAAACCCCCTTACCAAGTTCCCATATTTGTCTTAACACGATGTTAAGCTATCCATGTTGTATTGTTATCATTATAAAATAAAATGCACTTTAATGAAACCATGATAAAAAATGCCGAAAATTAAACCATCCTGGACAACTGAATCCAAAAAATTGAGACCGGGCAGGAATACCCCACCCGGTAAATTTAACAGTCATTACAGTCATTGTAAACAGTTTAAAAAGCAAACATATTTTTATAAAGGTACAGCCGAAAACACGCCAAAATAAACAACTAAATTTCTACAAACTCCTTTTTAAAATATGTGTCGGTTTTATACAAGGCAGTGCAGTTTATTCTTCCTGTTGAGCTTGTTCTATAATGTTGTCTTTTACGTCATTAGGTACCTGTTGATAGTGATCAAATTCGCTGGTAAAAACACCTCGTCCTTGGGTAATAGACCTGAGATCAATGGCATATTTCAACATTTCAGCTTGGGGCACATGGGCTCTGATTACTTGCTCATCTCCCTCAGGATCCATCCCCAATATCTTCCCTCTTTTGCTGTTCAAATCTCCCATCACATCGCCCATATACTTTTCCGGTACCCGGACCTCTACATTGAGAACCGGTTCTAACAGGATCGGCTCTCCTCTGTCCATTCCTTTTTTGAAAGCATTAGCTCCTGCGACTTTAAAGGCCATTTCATTGGAGTCTACGCTGTGATGAGAACCATCGTAAAGGTTAGCCTTAATACCCACAACAGGATATCCTGCCAGTATACCTTGCTCCATGGCTTCTAAAACACCTTTTTCCACTGCTGGAATAAACTGTTTCGGGATCACACCGCCAACAATATTGTTTTCAAATTCTAATTTCTCTTCGTAAGTAATAGGGCTAAATTCTATAAATACATGGCCGTATTGGCCCCGACCACCGGATTGTTTCTTGTACTTTTCTTCTGTGTTCACCGTTTTTGTAATGGTTTCTTTATAAGGAACCTTAGGTTCTTTCAGCTCTACTTCAACCCCGTATTTCTTCTTCATTCGACTGATAATAATTTCTAGTTGGAGTTCACCCATACCTGAAATCAATGTTTCTTTCGTTTCTTGATCTTTTCTCAGCTGCAGAATAGGGTCTTCATCTAAGTATTTGGACAGGCTGGTCCCCACTTTTTCCTCGTCACCTTTTTCCTGTGTTACAACGGCATACGATATGATAGGTTCAGGGAATTCTAATCCAGGAAGTTTCACCTGCCTGTTTGGATCAGTCAAGGTATGGCCGGTCGAAGTTTTTTGCAGCTTGCTCACCGCAGCAATATCACCTACTGAAATAGAATTGACCCCAATTTGTTCTTTTCCTTTAAGGAAATAGAGTTTTCCAATTCTTTCTTCCACTTTTTGATTGGCATTATATATGCTTTTATCATCCGTTAGGGCGCCTGAATACACCCTAAAGTAGTTTAGCCTTCCTACATAGGGGTCTGCTATGGTTTTAAATACAAAAGCGCTAAAGCTTTCATCAGTCGAGGGCTTCAATTGTATGTCTTCACCGCTTTTCAAGTCTGTCGCAGCTATTGCATCATGTTCCACAGGATTTGGCATATAATATACTAGGCAATTTAAGAGTTGGGTTACTCCGATATTTTGAGTGGCTGAGCCGCAAAGTACAGGGACAATTTCCCCTGTTTTGGTGAACTCTTTTACGCCATTACTCACTTCCTCTTCACTTAATGATTCCCCTTCTAAGTATTTTTCCAGCATTTCGTCATCACATTCCGCTACGGCCTCCATTAAAGTTTCTCGAAAATTACCTACCTCATCCTGATATTCTTCCGGTATTTCTCCTTCGGTGACCCCTTCTCCCGGCTTTTGAAAATAAGCTTTCATGGTAACCAGGTCGATTAAACCCGAAAAGTCATCTTCGCTTCCCATGGGAACCATGACAGGTACCACCAAGTCGCCAAAGTGATCGCGAAGCTGCTGGAAAGTATTATTAAAATTAGCATTCTCCCGTTCCATTTTATTGATAAATACCATTTTGGGGACTTTATTTTGTTCGGCATACTGCCAAACCTGTTCTGTCCCTACTTGAACGCCAGAAGCTGCGCAAACTGTTATCAAAGCCCCATCTACTACTCGTAATGAGCTCTTTACGTCACTGATAAAGTCAAAATAACCAGGTGTGTCCACCAGGTTGATTTTATGATCGTTCCATTCACAGGGAGCAATAGAGGTATTGATGGTTATTTTTCTTTCCACTTCTTCTTTGTCGTAGTCCATAGTCGTGGTACCTTCCTCCACATTGCCCAGCCTGTCAATACCCCCAGCAGTGTATAGCATCGCTTCTGCCAGAGAAGTTTTTCCTGCTCCACCGTGTGAGCAAAGGCCAATGTTCCTAATTTGTTGGGGTTGATAATTTTTCATGGACAAATTCCTCCTTTTTTGCTTCTGTTTTGATCTGATCACAAAAATGCCAAATGATATCAATGAAATATGTTCAAATTCATAGTCCTTGATAGTCTTTTTTTATCCAAAACTTCAATCGCTTTAGTAATATTCTCTTAACAAAAGACAAATTCCTTCCCTTTAATGCTATTAATCTAAATAAATCGACTTGAAGCCTTTATTTTCATACTCATTTGACACACAATTTGGGAAAAGGGTATATTCTCACCCAAGTATTTCATTTACTCACTGTTTTTCTTGATAATTCCCTTTTCTTCCAATTTATAAGCCAACCCAGCCACCGTGTTTCCTATTTTGGGTATATAAGTAAACTCCTGTGGAGTTAAAACTTTCAGTAGAAATACCAGGAGGGCATAGCATGCCACCCCAAAAAACACAGCGATCAATGTGGCCATCCTTTCACCGGCTAAGCCCGTGAACCCAATAAAGACCAACAAAGACAAAATGCCCATAATCCCACTTGCCAGTAATGGCCTGCCGATATCATTTTTTAAAGATAGCAACAGTCCTGTTTTTTCTTTTACTTTTCTTAAGTTAAGCATAGAAGCTATAAAATAGGCCAGAAGGGTCCCTATAGCTGCCCCGCGGATATTGATCGGCTCAATACCAGTGAGCCACAGTGTCAGCATTATTTTGAAAGCCGCACCAAAGGCAAAATTTCGCACGGGAATCATGGTAAGGCTCATTCCTTGCAAAATTCCCGTTGTCGCGTACTTCAAAAGCAAAAACAAAACCGCTGGTGCCAAAAATGTTAAAGGAACAGCAGCCCCTGGGGAATTTGGAAAGATTAAAAGCACGATGGGTTCTGCCAGGAAAAACAGCCCTATAAAAGAAGGAAATCCAATAATAACTGCAAAACGAATCGCCAGCTTGGCTTTGTGTCTCAAACGGACCATATCCATCCTAGCGAAACTTTCAGATATAGTGGGCACAAGACTCATGGCCAGTGCCATACCCAGGGTGCCCGGAAACATGACAATGGGATTGGCATATTGATTTAGGTAAGCAAATAATTCAGTCGCTTGTCCCTGACTAAAACCGGCTTGGGTTAAACGATTAACCACCAGGGTGGCATCAATTAGGTTCATAACCGGCATCACTAGGTTCCCAATAATAATGGGGAAGGAAAAAAATAAAATATGTTTCATTATTTGCAAAAAGCTATCTGAGGCCCTAGTCGTTTCAGGAAGGAATTGGTCTTGTATATTTGAACTTTCTAGGCTTGCAGACACAAAGGGGGTTCGAAAATATCGAAACAGCAAATATAAGAACCCGATAAACGCGCCTACAAAATTTCCAAAAGCTGCTCCAGCTGCTGCATAAATCTGCCCAAACGGAAGCAGTAAATAGGCAAATATGAGGATAGCCAACACCCGGATAAACTGTTCCAATAATTGGCTGATCGCTGTGTTGGTCATCCGTTGAAGCCCTTGAAAATAACCTCTCAGTGCTGACATAAGGGAAGCAGCAGCAATAGCAGGTGCTACTGCTTGGAGGCTTAAATAAGCCCTGGGGTCCCCCGTGATATGGGTGGCAATAAATGGAGCGCCTGTAATTAAAATCAAGGTAAAAAATAGTCCTGTCCCGGTCACAATCCAAAATGCCACGTTAAATGTTTTTAGTGCGCCTTGTTTGTCTCCCAACGCAATATCACTGCTGATCAATTTAGATACAGCCACAGGAATACCTGCCATGGATATGGCCAGCAAAATAGTGTACACGGAATGCGCCATGCCATAAAGTCCCATGGCCTGGGGGCCGATCATATTGGGCAAAATTAAGCGATAGACAAGTCCAAAAACTTTCCCAATAATCATGCAGGTGCCCAGGATCATAGCGCCTCCTGCCATGGTATTTTTTTGCATATTTACCATATCTGCCACCTTCACTTTTGAAACTTTACAGCCGGATTTGAAGCCAAATTATCATATGATATTAAAGACATTCTAAAAACACTTTTAAAATCGGTTGTTTAGATATTAAACACGACAATACTCCAATTATCTACATACAGTTTTGTATGTTTGATTAACCGGTAAGAGGGAGGTTACACCATCCATGACTTAAATTTATATCGGTTCTGGCGCTCACTATCCACCCCGGGTCTATTTTAGGAAAAAACCGATGTAAATATGCTGGGAATTCCCTTTGATAAAGGGTGCAGCAACGGGAAAGGCACCGGTTGGGACCTCAAAATCCGAGAAGCCTCGGCCTAGGAGACACATTTTTCGGGAACTTCCAAGCCTTTTTAAATTCAACCCGAAAAATAACAACGCTATTAATTTTTGGGCACAGCCAGAGAAACCACCCAATCGTCTTCTCTTAACCTAATAAGCTTAACACCTCTAGTCCGACGGCTCATTTTAGAAATCTCTTTGACCTGCTGTCGGTTAATGACGCCGGATGTTGTGACTAAGATGATACAGTCATCGTCCTTCACCGTTCTGCAGCCCACCAATTCACCGGTCTTTTCGCTGGGTTTAAACGTGTATATCCCTTTGCCACCCCTAGCCTGGATGCGATATGCATCTAGGGGAGTCCTTTTTCCAAAACCGTTTTCGCTGACGACCAAGAAATCCTCTCCCTCATCAGGCAAATCCATGCCAATTACTTCATCGCCCGGTGATAGGGTGATGGCTTTTACGCCCATGGACGCTCTCCCCATACTTCGTACTTCTTGCTCAGAAAACTGGATCGCCATTCCTTTTTTCGTACCCAGGATGACCTGATGTTCCCCTTCGGTTAAATGGACCCCAATTAATTCATCATCTTCTCTCAGGGTAATGGCTATTAACCCATCT
>CAZARY010000084.1:0-9249 GCA_964487675.1 uncultured Clostridia bacterium
AAGACCAAATAGGGAAGGGATGATGTGGCCCGCTGACCTTCCGGGTTTGGTCGCTTGAGGCGCCAGGTGACTGGCGTCCTAGATAGATGACTGCCACCCTTTTGGAAAGGGAGACAGAACTCGGCTTATAGGCTTGCTTAAAAACACCCCGTTTAAATTATGGGCGGCATCACGGAAGTAGTGGGCTATGGCCTGTTTTTAGCTTTAAATTTTGAAGCCCCTAATCAGGACTATAGGCGTTCCTGCATCGGCTGAGCCGGTTATCAAATCAGCCATGGTGCCAAGGATGCTAGTTACACTGCGTGGTGTCGTACCTAGGCTTTCTGTGGCTACTTGATTATCTTGATTTTTTAAAATTTGTTTAATCTGTTCTTTAGAATAACCTTGCCGATATAAAGTATCTACTTGAAGTTTCAGCTTTGAACCTTCTCGTAGTGATGATTGGCGCAATTTATTGCTGGCCCCAATTGCTGGATGAGGATCCGCCAATTCGTAGATGCCCGTGTCAGGATCCTTATAAGCGCCATCACCAAAAATCAGTACTTCAACATCTTTTCCAGAATTTTCAAAAATTCTTTCTTTAATCTTATCAGCAGTTTTGTAAGGATCATCGGGTAGAAGCTTTAAAACACCTTTTTCGGTATCTGATACATTTGAACCAATTAACCCCCAGGGATTGTTACCTATGTCTTTAATAGTAATGACGGGAACTTTAGCACCAAAGGATAAAAACAGCTCTTTAAGCTTATCTCGTTCATGCACAGCGCCAATACAAATACCATCAATAAAGCCCATCTCATAAACTTTTATAGGATTGTTGGTAAATATAACGCCCCCCGATGCTCCTGTTTGTTCAATTATGTCCAAATAAAGTTCTCTATAGTCCCGTTTGGTTATGGGGTGAGGAAAAGTCTGATCTCCTAATTCTTCCATGTAAATAACCTCGGGGTCATAATAACAATTTACTTGTTTAGCATAATTGATGGTTGTGATTTCAGGGGCTTCAGAATATAAGTAATCATTTGCTTCCACTATGGTGATTGTATTGTGTTCTAAACTGACTGCAATCGAAAGGGCTTTTTCAGCGCCTCTAACGTCTTGTTTCATACCTAAAGCTTTCTTGGCCGTTTTTTCTAAGTCTTCAAATGTCACCTCGGCAACAGCTATCTCTCCAGAAGGCGTTTTTAGCGTGAGATCTGCGATCCCTTTCCCTGTTATTTTACGAATACTCTCTATAGAATAGCCTAACTCTTGGAGTTTTAAAGCTGCTATGATTTCTCTGATCAAAATATTTAGCTGAGGGGTACTGCCGCGGGTTTGCCTTAAACTCTGTAATGTTTTTTTCAAACGAAGGCGTGTATTGGCGAAACTTTCATCTATTACCTGGTTCCCCACCTCGTCAAAAGGAATGGGAAATTGAACAATTACTTTACCGCCTTCTGTAGCCAGAGATAAGGCTCGAAGGATCAATGAAAATCTGTTCCGACTGGCTATAGGACTGATAACGCCAAGGGTGCATTGCGGCTTCAAATTTAATTTCTCTTTAATTTCTTCAGCTAACTCTTGGCAGGAAACGTACTGATTTTGGGATCTGGCCACTACAGCTTCAGTCACACAGATAATATCGCCATCTTCAACTATTTCCTGAACCGTTTCAGCAGTTATTTGTGCAATGTCATCATTGGGAACGATAAGATCTGTGGTAAGGCCAAGAGCAGCAACACCTGTATTTGTGGGCAACGAAAATTTAGAGTTCATTACATCACACTCCCTATCTCTATTTCTTTGATTATTAGTTCATTAAACATTCTATCCTGTAACTTTTCACGCCTATTATTATATCATTTATTAAAAAACTATGGCTATAGGTATAGGAAGAAAAAAATTTCAAAATGGCTGAGTACAAAAAAACAGACAAATTTGCTAAAATATAATCAAAAGGTATATTATCAGGAGGTCTAATATGGAACAGTGGATTCTAATTGTTGAAGATGACAAAGAACTTTGTGATATGGTTAAGCTCACTTTAGAACATGAGGGTTACAAAGTGGATGTTGTACATGATGGCAAAACCGGATTTGAACATATAACATCTTGTACTTACAGCCTGGTTATTTTAGATATCATGTTACCTGCCTTGGACGGTTGGGAAGTGTGTCATAAAATAAGGGGTTCTCAATACAATAGTACGATCCCCATAATTATGTTAACTGCAAAAGCGGAGGAAGACGACAAGATTATGGGCTTAAAACTGGGGGCGGATGATTATGTTACCAAGCCTTTTAGTCCAAGGGAGCTGGTCGCAAGAGTTAAAGCTTTACTTAGAAGAGATCAAGATTTTAAGAGCGAAGCTGAAATTTTGGAACAAGGAGATCTGTATGTGAACGCTCAAAGTTATAAGGTATTTGTGGGACATCAAGAAGTAGAATTGCCCCCAAAAGAATTTGAGCTGCTTTATTTATTTACCAAAAATCCCGGCAGGGTTTTTACGCGAGAAGAAATTTTGGAAAAGATATGGGGTTTCTCATTTGTGGGAGGAACCAGAACTGTAGATGAACATGTGAAGAGAATTCGCAAAAAGATAGAAGCTTTAAGTGACTATGAATTTATACAAACGGTTTGGGGCGTTGGTTACAAGTTTGAGGTGAAAAAACATGTTTAAAAAACCCAGGTTAAAATCCTTATTTTCAAAACTCATGGTGAGCTATTTGGTAGTGATCCTGGTCACCCTAGTGGTACTAACGGGTATAATGTCATACTTAGTGGAGGAATATTTTTATGGCGCTAGGGAATGGGAAGTTAATATACAGGCTAGGGAAGCAGCGGAAATGCTTGAGGAACCATTAAAAGATGGGAATGAACAAGAGCTTTTTGAATTGACGCAGATGTTGTCTATGTCTTTTGAAGCAAAAATTGGCGTGTTTGATGATGAAAAAAATAACCTGGTTGTAGCGGCTTACGAAGATGAGGAAAATGCAGGTGGAGAAGAAAGCGTACAAATTGAAGAGCAAGAGCTAAGTCACGTCCTTGAGGGAAATTCGCTGACGAAGAAAGTTGTAGGCCCTCAAGCGGAGAGGCTTTTGATAGCAATACCTATATACTCTGAGGAGGAAGATATTGAAGATGAGGAAAATGGTTTTGTGACAGCGTTTGAGTTAAATGAAGAACAAAGATATAATGAGAAAGATTTCAATGGGATTAATATGGTCAATGGGAATGAGTCTCAAATCTTTTTTCCTGATGCTGAGCAGGATAAGGAAGAAGAAAGAGAAATTATCGGCATTGTTACAATGAATGCCCCGCTGGTGGGTTTAGAGGACACTTTAGCCAATATTAGTAGAATCACACTGATCTCTGGCGGCATTGCAATCCTGGTGGCAGGTATTTTTGCTATTACTTTAACAAAAAAAATAACTAGACCTTTGGCACATATTAATTCAACGGCTAAAGCCCTGGCAAAAGGCGAGCAGTTTGACCAGGGGAAAAGAGAAGAAGTTTATGAGGAAGAGCATGATGAATTGGGACAAATTTCTAAGACATTTAATCTGGCGGCTGAAGAAGTTAAAAGAACAATGACGGAGCAAAAAAGGCTAGCTATCTTTCGAAAAAACTTGGTAGACAATGCTTCCCATGAATTCAGAGCACCACTTAGTTCTATCAGGGGATATAGTGAATTAATGTTAGAAGGTATAGTTCCTCCAGAAGAGCAAGAAAAGTACCTTAATTTGATTTGGAAAAATGCTGTTGAACTAAATAAAATGGTAGATGATTTGTTGTATTTATCGAGCTTGGAAAGTGGTACGTTAGATATTAAAAGAGAAAAGTTGTGGCCCCAGGAAATTTTTAAGGCAGCTTTAGAGACTGTAATGCCTATGATGACACAGAAAAACCAGACTTTAGAGATGGATATCCCATATGAAGTCCCCGTAGAAGGAGATAGAAATAGAATTAAACAAATCTTTGTAAATTTAATACGAAATGCAATCGAGTATACACCCGAAAATGGAAAGATTACTCTGCGGAGCGATTATAAAAATGGTTATGTTACCATGCAGGTTGAAGATACTGGAGTCGGTATCCCCGAAGGCGAACAAGATATGATCTTTCAAAGATTCCACAAAGTGGATAAATCTAGAAACCATAGAAATGGCAATCGAAGTACCGGTTTAGGGTTGGCCATTGCAAATGAATTGGTCAAATATCACCAGGGCTGGATAGAAGTCGAAAGTGAAGAAGGAAAGGGGAGTTTGTTTATTGTGTATTTTCCTTCATATAAAGATAAAGCATAGAGGAAGTATAGAGGAACATAATAAAATTGAACTAAAAAACTTTTAATTCTCTCCTACGAGGCCCATCAAATTCGCAAAAAAGGATACCTTGCCAAGTACCTAACTGGAGCTGGTTATTAAAAACCGGCACAGTCAAATGGGGTCCGATGATTGAAGCCAAAAAGTGCGCAGGGCTGTTTCCTTCCATGTGCTCAAATGAGACAGCAGGGACCAGATACTGCAGCGCTTTTTCCAGATCTGTGCAAACCGCTGGATCGGCGGTTTCATTAATTGTTATAGCAGCGGTAGTATGGGGGACGAATAAATGAAGCATTGTCTCCTTTTCACCGATTTTGTGTTGTTTCATCATTTTACTAATCTGGGAAGTTATATTGATTAATTCGACCTTTCTAGATGTATTTAGTTGGATATTCATAGTGAACACCTCCTGTCGTTAATCATAGAGTTCAACTGGATGTTTAAACATAGATGCGAGCCTTTCCAGTTTTTGATAAGAAACAGGTTTTATCCCAGGCACTGTTGTTCCGCGGTTTAGGGTATTTAACTGGACTTTATTAATCGGCAACGTATTGACAAAATATGCTAACTGCTTAAATTCTGCTTCATTGTCATTAAAACCCTTAACTACTAAAATTTCCAACCATATCTCACAAGGCAATTTATGCGCTGTTTGCTCTAAACCCGACAAGATATCAGAAAGTTCTACATCGCTGTGAGGTCTGTTTACTTGTTGGAAAATAGTTTCAGAAACGCTGTCTAGGGAAGGTACGAGTAGATCGGCGTGCGCTAGGTCTTCCTGTACATCCTGATGTACAAGCAAGGAAGAATTTGTTAAAACAGCAGAGGGGACCGTTAATTTTTTTATTTCTGCCAAAATTTTTCCAAGATCCTGATGCAAAGTAGGTTCGCCTTCACCGGAAAAAGTAATAAAATCTAAATGAGGGTCAGTATGTTTATTTATTTCTTGAATAACTGTATCTGTATCTGCATAAATTGCCCTTTCAAGGGTTAAATTTTTTGTGGGACAGCCTTCCTCACAATAAATACAATCAAAGCTGCAGATTCGGTCTGGGGTGAGGTTAACCCCTAAAGAACGGCCGAGCCTGCGTGAAAAAACGGGTCCATATACAAACATGTACGGGCCACCTCCAAAGTGTTTAAATGTATGGAAAGATTTTTTACAATGACGATTATAGCAATCGTGTTGAAATTCATATCAATGGTGTCGTATGATAAGTGTGTGTTTCTATTATAATAAAACAATGGTATTTTTGCATCATACGTTTTCTAAGGGTTTAGTAGGATGATTTAAAGGTGATTTTTGATCTACATTAAAAGTAGGAGAGTGATCTTTTGGAAAGCAATGGATTGTTAAGTAAACGGGTCATAACTGATGGCAATAAGTTTAAAAAAGTGGTTGATCTAAAAGCTGAAAGCGTTCAACTTCCAACGGGCATACTTACAAACGAGCAATTAAATGAATTAACCCCAGGCTCTTCTTTCACCTATAACCAAAAAAAGTACTTTTTTTTTGAATGTACATTGGCGGATTTTTTGGATAAGAAGCTGGAACGCAAAACACAAATTATGTATCCTAAAGAGATAAGTTTTTTGATTTATAAGCTGGATATAACGCCCGGCAATCAAGTGGGTGATGCTGGTACTGGCTCAGGCGCAATGGCGTTATCTCTTTCTAGGGCCGTTGGAAGAGAAGGAAATATTTTTACCTATGAGGAGCGAAGCGATTTTGTCAAATTGATTCAAAAGAATTTCTCCAGGGGGAAGATTTTTGATAATATAACTTTTTATAATCAAAATATAGTAAATGGCATTCATGAAGAAAACTTAGATGCTTTCACCCTGGATATTAAGGAACCATGGTTGGTGCTTGATAAAGTATATAATTGTTTAAAACCGGGAGGAAATTTAGGCATTTTGGTGCCCACTTATAATCAAATCAGTAAGACGATCCCCTATTTAAAAGAACATAATTTTTTTATCTCAGAAATTGTGGAATTGTTTTTGAGACAGTTGAAACAAAATCCTGACAGGATAAGACCGGAGGACACCATGGTGGCTCATACAGGTTTTCTAATGGTAGCTAAAAAATTAAATGCGTAATCGTTTTTGAACTTGTATATATTAAAAACTTTTAATGCGTTTGAGTTTTGCTCAGGTTTGCTTTATAATGAAACTGATAATTGATTCACCATAAGTGGGTTTGTTAAAGCTTGTTATTCTTAGAACACACTGTTGTGATAAGCAGCAAGGGCAGAAGGGATGTCAAAATCACTTCTTGTTAGGTTAAATTAGCAGGTTCAATCAATTTATGACTAGAGAAGGAGGTATGGTTTAGATGTTAGGACGCATAGGTTTACCAGAAATTTTATTGGTTTTAGCGATCGCTTTGATTATTTTTGGCCCTAAAAAGCTACCTGAACTAGGAAAAGCACTGGGGAGCAGCCTAAGGGAATTTAAGAGTGCTACAAAGGAATTAAGAGAAGAGGTACAAGAAGTTGAAGAAGACGTCAATGAAAACAAAACTCCCTCAAGCAATGAAAATACGAAAAAGGAGAGTTCATCAGAATCTACTTCGGAAAATAAAGCTTAGTTAGTTTGAAAAAATACCTAGGTCTGTATGATTACTGCTAAAACCATTATAATTAGTGTGGTTGAATTTATTTAAGTAGGTGAAAGGACTATGGCAAACAGACGCGATCAAATGAGCTTTACAGATCATCTAGGAGAGCTCAGACAACGATTAATATGGGTAGCAGTGGGTGTGATAGGTGGCACAGTTATAGCCTTTTATTTCTCAGATATTATATTAGACATTATAACCGCACCGGCACGGGACTTACATTACATTTCACCTGCTGAAGCTTTTTTAACGCAGTTAATGCTTTCGGTTATAACCGGTATGATTATCAGTTTGCCCATCACTTTGTATCATTTGATAGCCTTTGTGTTGCCAGCTTTAGAGTCAACGGAAAAACGTTATTTGTTTATATTTTTGCCCATGGCATTGCTTCTTTTTTGCCTGGGCGTTGTTTTTGCTTATTACATCATTTTACCGCTGGCATATAGGTTTTTCATGGACTTTGCTAGAGAGGACCTTTTGCCAATGATTACGTTAAGAAGCTATGTTTCATTTGCTTTGGGGCTGTTGTTGCCTTTTGGTTTAGTTTTCCAGCTTCCGCTGATAGTGACGATACTTTCTAAATTAGAAGTGGTGACACCAGAATTTTTACGAACTTATCGTAAGTTTGCTATTTTAATTGTCTTTTTAATGGGGGCTTTGTTAACCCCCCCTGACTTAATTTCGCAAGGCCTTTTGGCAGGACCATTAATTTTATTGTATGAGGCAAGCATCGTCATTTCGAGAATTATCTATCGAAGAAAGTTGTCAAAACAAGGGGTTTAAGTTTAAACAATAGCTAAAATGGCTAGTATTTGCGTGCTAGCCATTTTTAAATGAGTGCTCCACTGAGTACCCTATGAGTCCCCATATGACAACTTTTCAGCTTTATTGTTGAAAAAATTATGGCCATATTAATAGGGGATGAAAAGAGAGAAAGGTGTTAAAAAATTTGCACTTACGGGAGGAAAAATTTCGAAAAAATCTAATTCATTAAAGTGAAAGTTAAATAACAGTTATTAACATTGTAATTGCTTAAAAATTCTAATTTGACTGGGATCAATATGAAAAATTTCTTTTGAGTTTTTCAGTAAAGATTTTTTAAAACAATCAAAGTATTATACACTGCTCTAACTATCAAGTTAGATCAGGAAACAAGGGAGGTGATTCTATGGAAAAAGAATTAGCCGGTGTGACATTGGAGGCTGTACAAGGAGATATTGCCACCCAAGACGACGTAGAAGCGGTCGTCAATGCCGCCAATCGAGAACTACGGATTGGTGGAGGTGTGGCAGGGGCTATTCACAGGGCAGCTGGCCCAGAGTTGGAAAAAGAATGCCAAAAATATGCCCCAATTTCTCCAGGTGAAGCGGTCATAACAGGGGCCCACAATCTTCCTAATGACTATGTGATCCACTGTCTGGGACCTGTTTATGGTACGGATAAACCTGAAGATAAATTATTAGCTGACTGTTATCGCAATGCCCTGGCTAAGGCAGAGGAGTATGGCATTTCTAGGATTGGATTTCCAGCGATTTCCACTGGAGCTTTTGGTTATCCTATAAAAGAGGCTATAAAAGTAGTTAAGCAAACTCTAGAAGATGAAATTCCACAATTAAAACAGGTGAGACGTATACGATTTGTACTTTTCGACAAAAAAACTCTGCAAGTTTACCAGGAGGAATTTTTAGAGAAGCTTTAACCTATGTTGCTTATGCTTGCCAGATATACATTTGATTAACCCAATTGTGATCCTGAAAATTTTTTAAACGATGTAATTCTATTGAATTGTATAAATGTCAAAGCGGATGCCGTTAATTGTGTAATGCAATTTTGCCCGCTTAAAGAAATTAGAAAGGCAAACTGTGATTTTCGTAACTAGACTGGCCTCGGTTAATTAATAAAGGACGGGAATAAGAAGGTTGCAGGGAAATGTGAAATCTGCTTTTAAAGCTGGTTTAACCGCAAAAAAATGAGGATTTAGTTGAAGGTTGAGGAAAGAAATAATTTGTTATAAAATAAACAAGGTAGTTATTTTATAATGGCGGTTTTAGCTTCTAGAGCGCTATAAATGAAAATTATCACAAGATGGGTTTCTACCCGCTATTTTAACTAAAGGAGGGATTTTATGACCCAGGTAAGTACGGAAGTAACCCAAGGGCAGGTGGAAAAAGTTAAAGAAATTGTTGCGAGGCACTCTGATAAAAAAGGTGCTGCCATACCTATCTTACAGGACACCCAAAAAGAATTGGGGTATATCCCCAAAGATTTGATTCCCAAGATTACAGAAATGACTAAAATACCAGAAAGTGATCTTTACAG
>CAZARY010000085.1:0-9117 GCA_964487675.1 uncultured Clostridia bacterium
ACCGGCGGCCTCTTCGTCCCGAACGAAGCGCGCTGCCAAACTGCGCTACGCCCCGTAATCTTTTGCTGCAATTACTAGATGTGCTTTACTAGTCTTTATTATAACCAAAGAGTGATAGGGATGTAAATAACAAAGTTTGTATGTGTTTTATGTATTTGTCTCATGTATATGTATATGGATGTTTTAAATTTGAGCACCTGATTTTAATTCTTGGTAGACTTCGTCGATGGCATCATTTAGAATATCGCCGGATTGTCGGATTTGCTGGTCATTGATAATAAGGGGTGGTGCAAAGGCAAGGATGTCGCTGGCAAAAGCAATAGGCCTAATAATCAAGCCTTTTTCGAAAGCTTTTTGGTAAATCTTTTTGGACACGCTTAGTTCTTTATCAAAGTTTTTGCCATCGGGTTTTTTGAATTCAATGGCGCTTATTAGTCCTTTTGCTCTCGTATTGTCGACAATAGGAAAATCATTTTTGATGTTTTCCAGCACCCCTAAAACAACTGCTTCCATTTTTTTAACATTATCGATAATATGCTCTCGTTCTAGAATGTCTATCGCCTCCAGGGCGACGGCGCAGCAAGTGGGATGGGCGCTGTAAGTGTAGCCATGAGGTAGGGTATCCGGTGCGTTTTTTACCAGCTCCTGGTGGATGTCGTCGGATAGCACTACGGCACCAAGGGGCAGATAGGCACTGGTAATGCCTTTAGCTAGGATTAGGATATCTGGTGAAATGTTATATTGTTCCACGCAAAACATGGAGCCGGTCCGACCAAAACCTGTAATTATTTCATCAGCTATAAGAAGAACGTTTTGGCGGTCGCAAATTTTTCTTATTCGCTGCAAATATTCTTTAGGGGGGATTATGACACCACCGCCACCCTGGATTGGCTCAAGGACCATAGCGGCTACAGTATTTGAGCCTTCGGATTGGATTAATTCTTCTACCGCATGGGCGCAGGCTATATCACAATCAGGATATTCTTTTCCGAGTTCACAATTGGGACAGTCTGGTGATGGGGCATGTAAAAAGCCAGGCGCCATGGGCTTGGACATTTCATGAAACGACTTGAGTCCTGTAGCACTGGTGGCTCCAATATTCACTCCATGGTAAGCGAGATTGCGTGAGATAATCTTTTGTTTATCTGGCATTCCTTTAGAAATCCAGTAATATCGTGACAATTTGTATGTAGTATCATTAGCCTCCGAGCCGCTGCTGGTAAAAAAAGATACATTTAAGTTCTCCGGCGTTATATGAGCCAGCTTTTGGGCCAAATTGATGGCCGGCGCATGGCTGAAGGCGTTAAAACAAGAATTGTATTCCAGCTTTTCCATTTGCTTATAAGCAGCGTCCATTAAATCTTTTCTCCCGTGTCCCAGGTTCACATTCCAGAGGGAGGATGTGCCGTTAATATAGGTGTTGCCGTGGATATCCTTTAAATAGATGCCATGCCCCTCTTCAAAAATGGCGCTGGGCCCCTTATCGGCGACTTGCTTAATAGGAGACGACGGATGAAGAAAGTGACGTCGATCGTTTTCAATAAGTGACTGAATGCGGTTCATTCGAAAACCTCCTTGGTTAGTTTGATTTGAAACTTTTACTTATATAACGCTGAATAGACTTTAATGCATGCCCAAAAAAAAAAGAAGGATTCCTTCCTAGGATTAAGCACAAAGTCTAGTGAAAACAGGATTGATAAAAATTCACCTTCTTTATAATAATATCTAAATATAGGAAAAAATTCAACATAAGCCATAAGAAATAGATTAGAGAGGGGTTCTTCACCAGTCCACGAATCTACCGGCCTTCAGATGGTGTAGAGCAGTCAGCTGAGGGAGTAATCGAAAAAGTCAAGGCCCGGTTCCCTGCGAGATGAGCCGATCCAATAAGGGGTTATAGTAAGGGGATAGGATAAAAAGGGGATAGGATAAAATTTTTTATGCCATGAGCGGTGGAAAAGCTAAATAGGTCAAATCCCAAGTAGATGAGGTGATGGTTTTGAAAATTTTTGATAAGGCGGCGGAAAATTATGACGATTGGTATGGAATGACCCTGGGGGCATTTGCAGCCCAAGTAGAATTCCGGTCTGTAAAACGGCTTTTGCGCCCAAAAAGAGGGATGGGAGCACTTGATGTGGGATGTGGGACGGGTCATTTTACTTTCAAGCTAGCCCGGGAAGGCCTGCATGTTACCGGTATAGATATATCTTTGCCCATGTTAGAAAAAGCCCGGGAAAAAGCTCGAAAGAAAGTTCGGGAAGAAGCAACAGCAGAAGAAACGTCTGTCTTATTTCTGGAGAAGGATGTACACAACCTGGATATTCAAGATGAAAATTTTGACCGGGTCATGGCCATTACCACGTTTGAATTTCTAAAAGATCCCCTTCGAGCTTTTTCTGAATGCATGCGGGTGCTCAAGCGGGGCGGGAAATTTTGCATTGGGACTATCCACCGCGACAGCCAGTGGGGTGATTTTTATCGACAGGTAGCCCGGGAGGATCCGGAATCGGTATTCAATCATGCAAATTTTTTTAACCGGGAGGCATTAAAGAAGCTCGATAGGGAAAACTTGGTTGAGATAGAAGAATCCTTGTTTCTTCCACCTGATATTCAAGAGCGCGATATCGGGTGGGAAGCGGAACGAGCGTTTGCCAAGCAAAACAAAGGAGGGTTTTTAACAGCTTTATGGGAGAAAAAGTAATCAACTGCCAACTGTCGTTTTATCCCTTGCAGAGAGAAGATGTGAATAGAGAAGTGGACAGGGTGATCGAAATGATTCAATCGGCCCCGGTGCAATCGGAAGTGAACCAGATGAGTACGATTATTTCAGGGGAACCCGGCCCGGTGTTTGAGCTGCTTGAAAAGATTACTTTGGAAATGGATGGGTCGGGATTGTATTTTGCCATGAGTTTGAATATTAGCAATTACTGCCCGGGCAAAGAGTAACCACAAAGTCATTCATTTCCTTTTGTTAATCATTATCGCCCAAAGTAAATAATCGGACAATAAATCACTTGTCAATAAATTACTTGGCAATAAATACCATGTCAATAAACTATATTGACACCAATGAAAAATTGAGGTAACATGAACTTGAAGATGAAAATCATTCTCAATCAATTGAAAAAGGTTATTAATAATTAATACTACATAGGTAGTTTGAGCTTAGAATAGTTAAACATGATCCCGTATATGAAATTTATGGAGGTGTGCGGATATGGCAATGGAGCTGGCAAAAACTTATCAAGGGAATGACTCTTTGACATATGAAAACAGAGGCGTTATTTCCCTTGCCCGCTTGAACGAAGGGGACAGCGGTGTTATTTTGGAAAGCCCCGACCACTCACTTTTGGCTTCGCTAGGGTTTCGAGAAGGGAAAGAGGTATTTGTAACCACAAAGGAAATTATGCAGGGTCCTTTAATCTGTAACATTGATGGCAGAAATGTAGCCGTGGGGCAGGAGGTTGCCAGGGACATTGTGATTCAATGCCGGTAAGAAAGACCTTTAGAACATGTTAAAATGTTAAAAAGGTTGACAAGGTCTTTCAGGTGGTTGTTATTATTTGGCTTTTCATAAATCTGTTGGGCATTCATATAAAGTTAAAAAGCAAAATGTGCCAAGCATTTTGCTTTTTAGCTTTATATGGTGGACCTTTATATGTTGGATTCTTTAAAACAGGGCTATTAATGAATTTTAGTAAATAACCTTTACGAGAAACTGCAGCAGAAAGCCCACTGCTATAGCATTGGGAGTATGTCAAATAAAGCATTGAGGGACAGCCATGAAAAACTTATTTTCAACGTGGGAAAAAATAGGATGTTTTTTTTACCCGGCCTTTAAATTTTACCATAGGCTATATAGAGATGTTGTGGCCCGAGAGATTGGTATGGCCGGGATCAGCAGGGAAAGTATTGTATTGAATATTGGCTGCGGTGCGATACCGTTTACCGCTGTTCATTTAATTGAAATGACCGGTGCCCGGGTTATTGCCATGGATAAAGACGAAGATGCAATCATCAAAGCCCGTAACTGTTTGAATAAATACACCTTAGATCCAGGAGGAAAAATAGAGCTGCAGGTAGGAGATGGAACGGAAACAATCCCAGCTAAATTTACAGCAGCCATTGTAGCTCTACAGGTCTACAACAAAGGTTTGGTCTTAGAAAGGCTGATGAAGACTGGAACAGCAGGGGCTTCTCTGGTTTTTCGCCGACCGGTTCCTGCATACACAGAAGAATATGGAGACTTGCCTGCAGGGAGAAAACCGGATTGCCAGGTTTTTCATTCGATGAAAACATTTCACCAGTCTTGTTTGTTCAGGGTGCCTGGGAATATTGATACGCTTGATAGAACTCGATCTTCCGCTGAATTTATATGATCCAGTTCTTTAAAAAAACAGGTCATCAGCGCTGCGATATTTGAGTGGATGCCGGGTGCTTGAAAATTCAATGGTTGGGTTTAGTTAAAACAGGGTGAGGGATTTTTGGAGGCGATCAATTTGAAAAGATGGGTGTTTCTACTCTTAGGGATTTTGATTTTGGGAGTAATGGCTGTATTATTAGGCTGGGAAGAGATCGTTCAGGTCGCCCGTATGATGACGCCGAGCCAGATCCTGGCTATGACAATCCTTCAGCTTTTCACCCTTATGATGACAGCCTATATATGGTACCTTTTGATTAAGCAGAAAAATGCGTTTGTAAAGCTTTTTGATGTTTTTTGCGTGAACCTGGCTGGAAAATTCGTAGAAAGCGTGACGCCTTCAGCTAAAGTTGGCGGGGAAGCCTTAAAAGTATACCTGATGAAGAGAGAAACCGACCTTTCTTATACGCAGTTGACTGCCATAGCTGTGGCCAGCAAATTTTTTTCTCTCCTCCCATTTTTAATGATCAGTGCCGTAACTGCTGCTGCAGCTTTTTTCTTAATTGATCTGCCGTTGTTTGTTTATTTGGCTTTTGCCGGTTTATTAATTTTCATGGGCGTTGTTGCACTTTATATTAATCGCCCCGGAGCTTTTTTACCAGGTGTTCTCGCAGTCAAATTGGAACGGTTTCGGGAATTTATCCTGGAAGCTTCGGAAAATGCCAGGGAGCTTGTTTATCGACCTCACCAGCGCGGCGTGATTTTTATCCTGGCCTTCGTCGTATGGCTGTTTTATCCCGTCAAAGTGTTTTTAGTCGCAGCCATGCTGGGATTTGATATTCACCCGGTGGTGATTGTGATCGCCACTTACGCAGCTTATCTGGTGAGTATGATGCCGCTGCTGCCAGGAGGGTTGGCAACTTTTGAAGGAAGTATGGCGCTCGTGTTTGCCGCTGGAGGTGTCAGCGGCCAGGAAGGGTTTACCATTGCCCTGATGACCCGGTTGATCACCTTTTGGATCCCCTTATTTTTATCGGCTACAGCGGCTTTATTTTTAATCAAGAAAGATGCTCAGCAAGCGCAGGAGAAAGTGGGTGTTGATCGTTGAGTCAGCAGTTAAATGACAAAGCAAATGTTCTATTGATTGGGCCACCCAATGTGGGGAAAAGCGTGATTTTCAATCATTTGACCGGCTTAAATATAAATATTGCCAACAGTATTGGCACCACCGTGGACTTTCCCATGGGAGAGGTGGTGCTGGAAGATACTTCTGTCCATCTTATTGATGTACCGGGAACCTATACGCTAGAGGCGCACAACCAGGCAGAAGAAGTAGCTGTGGATATGCTTCGGGGCAGGGCCCGAACGCGAAATGCGCCAAGCTGCCATAATGAAGACGGTTTGGGGCAGACCTCTGCGCCCCAAAAACCGGTGGCGGTTATATGTGTTTTGGATGCGTTTAACCTGGAAAGCAGTTTGTATTTACTGTTTCAAGTACTGCAGTACAAGATTCCTACCATCGGTGTAATAAACCGGGTGGACCTCATCCAAGAACGCGGCGAAGAGATTGAAGCAGACGCCCTGTCCAAAGTCCTCGGTATTCCGATAATTCCAACGGTAGCAGTTCGTAAAAAAGGAACAGAGGTCATAAAAACCCATCTTAATGTTCTGGTCCAAGCTCGCACACAATTTCAGGAACAGAAGGAGGCTGAAACTGGCGAAGAATGGTTACCCAGGGAACAGTTTGTACCTGAGCCAACTAAGGCCAAAGGATTGTGGCACCTGGCGGAAGATCTGACCGCTAGAGTTAAGCACAAGTCAAAAAAAGCCTACAAGACGAAGCGCCAGGTGTGGGGTGAACGCCTAGTGAAACCATGGCCGGGGATTCCCCTGGCTGTTGTGATCCTGGGATTGGTGTTTGGTATAGTTGTGGGCATTGGGATGGGCATAAGGCAATTTCTTTTGCTGCCCTTGTTTCGCGGGCTGATTATTCCCGCTGTGGTATACGGCGCTGAAGTTTTGGTGCCGGAAGGATTGCTTTTAGAAGTTTTAACCGGTGAATACGGGCTGCTGGTTAAAGGATTGGAGTGGCCATTCACCCTGGTGCTGCCCTATGTGATCTCTTTTTACTCTGCCCTGAGTGTGCTGGAGGATAGCGGATATTTGCCGCGGCTGGGCGGCTTACTGGACGGAATATTAAATAAACTGGGCCTACCGGGTTCAAGCGTGGTTCCCCTGCTTTTGGGATATGGGTGCGGCATTCCGGCTATCATGGCCACCCGATCATTAAACTCTTACAAAGAGCGCTTGACCGTTTCAACCCTGGTTTCGCTAGGCATTCCCTGCGTAGCCCAATCTGGAGCATTCATCGCTTTGCTTGCGGAGCGGTCTTTGGCCTCTCTTTTGTTGGTGTTTGTTTTTTCCTGGGTGGTGATTTTTTTGGCAGGCGTAGCCATGGATAAGATACTAGTGGGTAAACGGCCCTATACCATTATGGAGATTCCGGAGCTTTTAGTTCCCCGGGGAGAAGTGGTGCTGAAAAAAGTGTGGCTGCAGTTGAAAAATTATATTACTGACGGGGCCATTCCCATGATTATCATCATTGGCATCGCAGCCTTTTTTTATGAAATAGGAGTGATGGGATTTATTGGACAAATATTGACTCCCCTGGTAGTTACCTGGCTCCACTTGCCAGCGGAAGCTTCGACCCCGCTGATTCTTGGCGTATTTCGTAGGGAATTGACGGTGATCCCTCTTTTAGAAATGGATTTAAGCACATTACAGTTATTTACAGGAGCCATTGTGGGCTTGTTGTATGTCCCGTGTGTTGCCATTATTGCCAGCCTGGCCAAGGAGTTTAATTTAAAGATGGCATTATTTGTCCTGGTTTTAACCAGTATGCTGGCATTTTTAATGGGAGGCCTTATTGCCAGGCTGGGAGGACTTTTATTTTAAATATGTTAACGGATCACAGGTGAGAAGTGTTTTTGATTTAGCTGGAGCTCCCATATCCCTATGTATAGAAATGATTCCTTGAAAAAGCTTGAAAAAGGAATATAAGCAATGTAGAATGGATATAGAGAAGGATAAACCCCTATAAAGGGGGTTATCGAGGCAGGGTGGTCTTATACCAACATTGCAAAGCTTATTATTTGTGATATAATTATTATTGTTAATTAGAGTGAAGGAAGGGAAGGCATAGATTTTTTTTGCGGTCTTTACGGAAAGTGAGGCCGTTATTTTATGGACCATGTAATTGCTGGAAAAGAAAGGGGAGTAAACAGATGGATTTAGTTTTAACCAATGGCAGGCTTTTTGACGGACACGAAGTGTTTGAGAACGCTACAGTAATCGTGAGAGATGGCAAGATATTTAGGGTTATCGATGAAGATGAAAAATCACAGTCAAACATCAAGGAAATATCCTACAAACAAGATAGAAAGTACTACGATCTAAAGGGCCAAACAATTATTCCTGGGTTGATCGACAGCCACGTCCATGTAGACTTACACGGGATGGCGGATACTTACGATGAAAACCTGGTGGAAGATAAGCTCCGGGCTATTCGCGCTGCCCAGGAAATGCAGCAGACTTTGATGTCAGGCATTACCATGGTTCGCAGTGTGGGGTCAGTTAACTGGATAGATCTGAGCGTTAAAGAAGCTATAGAACAAGGGTTCATAGAAGGACCTAGAATGCTAACCAGCGGTAAAATTTTGTGTATCACGGCGCCGGGTTCGGAGTATTTCAATGGGCTCTATCAAGAAGCAAATGGGTATGATGGTTTTAAAGAGGCCGCAAGAGATCAGTTGAAACGCGGTGCCGATCTTTTAAAGATAATGGCCACCGGAGCTATTATGAACCCCGGTGGCGTTGCAGGGGCGGAACAGCCCGATGTGGATGAAATCAGGGCTGTGGTAGAAGAGGCAGAAAAATTGAATAAAAAAGTAGCCGCCCACGCACACGGGGCTCAGGGCATTAAAAATGCGATCGAGGCAGGGGTCCATACCATCGAACACGGCACCTTTGCTGATGATGAATCGCACCAAATGATGATTAACCATGGGGTCTACCTTATCCCCACCCTGGCACCGGATTATTTCATGAGCGTTAATGGAGAAGAAGGCGGCGTCGCGCCGTTTATGATAGAAAAACTCAAGCACAAAAAAGAAGTTCGTAAGAAAAACTTGAAGAAAGCTATCCAAAGAGGGGTAAAAATAGCGATTGGCTCCGATGCCGGAACGCCCTACAATTTCCATGGCAATAATGCCAGAGAAATGTGGCTTATGGTGGAGGAAGGGATGATGACACCCAAAGAAGCCATTGCCAGCGGGACCAGGATTTCCGCGGAAGCCTGTGGTTTGATTGATCAATTGGGCACCCTGGAAATGGGCAAAATGGCTGATTTAGTGGTGGTTAACGGGAACCCCTTGGAAGATATCGGTTTGCTTTTAGAGAAACAAAATATGAATTTGATCATGAAAGCAGGACAAGTTGTAAAAGAAATGGTAACCCCTGAAGTGGAACTGACGAAAGAAGCGCAGTAAACCTTTTCAAATGTTCCTTTTTGCGCTAAAGCAAAAGCAGCTTTTAAAACGGTTTTTGTCAGTAAAAGAATGAGAGTCTGCATACCGGGTGGTGTGAAAGCTTAAAAAGCTTTTACACCACCCTTTTTTAATTGTCCAATTGTTACATTTGGACAAGATAAAAGAAAAAATCCGGTGGTCGTGTCCCTGCATTTTTTGGAGACGGACTGA
>CAZARY010000086.1:0-9100 GCA_964487675.1 uncultured Clostridia bacterium
TACCGCATCGGGTGAGATGATCTGTTTCCGGGCATAAGTAACCACTTCCGTACCACCTGCGTAATATAGAGGGGTTAGTCCCTCTTGGATTAGCTGTTCATAGATTTCCGCCGCTTTTTCAGCACTTTCAGGTCGATAATAGCTGAAGTTATTTGGTATCACTGGTGATCACCTCTTTCCTTTAAATACCATAAACGCTCTGGGGTAAGAGGCAGCGCATTTACCGGTACCCCAAGAGCTTTAGACAACGCATTGGCAAAAGCACCCGGTATCCCAATAACTCCTTGTTCACCTAGCCCTCTGGCATTATAGGGGCCATCCTGCTGAGGGGTTTCCACAAAATCTACCAGAAGTTCCGGGTGTTCCCCGTAACGCATAACTTTAAAGTTTCTCAAATCATCATTTTGAACTTTACCGCGCTGGTTGACGGCAAATTTTTCCCTTGAGGTAAGACTCAAGGCAATTCCCATGGCGCCTTCCACCTGACCACGCGCCAGGTCTGGGTGTATTACTTTACCTACATCCATAACTGAAGCAGCTCTTAATACCTTATAACTGTAATCTTCCAAATCAATTTCCACTTCTACACCTTCCGCACCCAAGGTCCATTCCAAAGCAGGTTCACCTTCGCCCGTTTCGGGATCGATATGGGAAAGGCGTCGGGAGATATATTTTCCCCGTCCAATCACCTGTCCTTCAATAGTATGACCATTGGGATACATATAGCCTAATGCCACCTCAGAGACCGGTATATTAAGTTCAGGTTCATCCGGAAGGTATATTTCTCCACCGGCAACCACTAACTCATGCGGACGACACCTAAGTACAATGGCAGCCGTTCGTTTAAGCTGGGATATTGCATCATCTGCTGCTTCTAGGGCTGCATTCCCTGCCATAAATAAGCTTCTGCTGGCGGCAGTAGCCCAATCGTGAGGAGTGGTTTGTGTATCTATTTCCGTTTTGACGTGTACTTTATCGACAGATGTTTTAAACCTTTCCGCTACCAGCTGTGCGAGCGACGTCTGAGTTCCCTGCCCTATTTCAATAATTCCAGTATGCAGGTTAACGCTGCCATCTTCGTTAAAGGTCACTACAGCACCAGCGTCAGAATTTGTAGGCATGGCCGGGGCTTTCCATAAACACCCCAGTCCTTTCGCACGGACTTTGTGCTCCTCAGCACTTTCGTAGTTCCCTCGGTCCCAATTTAATAGCTCACCTACACGGTGCAGGCATTTTTTCAAATCACCTGTATTTTCATCCATGAGGCTTTGAGTAGGTGATGTATCCCCGGATTTAATGGCATTTTTCAGCCGTAAATCCATAGGATCCATATCAAGTTTATCTGCCAACAAATCCATGCCTCGTTCTACGGCAAATGCCAATTCAATATGTCCAAAACCGCGAAAAGCCGTTGCAAAGGGATGATTAGTGTATACGCAAAGGGAATCGCACCATACATTAGGGATATTATACGGGCCTGTACAAGAAATAGCCGCAGCTCTACTGATGTTAACAGCATAGTCAGCATAAGCCCCACTATTAAACAAATACTTCAGTTCGGCCGCAGTAATTGTTCCATCAGATTTCGCCCCAAATTTCACCTTGGCTTCCATACCCATTCTGCCCGGCGAACTCACCAGGTCTTCTTCCCGACTATTTACGACTTTTACGGGCTGACCATTGGCTGCCCGAGACAGCAGATAGGCCAAAGCTTCCAGCTGTATGCCCGCTTTTCCACCAAATCCACCGCCCAGCGGCGGCGCTTTTACCGTGATCTTTCCTGCCGGGATTTCAAATATGGCACTCATCAGCGCTCTAACAACAAAAGGAGCCTGGGTTGAAGATTCCAAATTCACTTGCCCATCAGGCTGTATTTCTCCAATAGATACGCGGGGTTCCATAGCGACATGGTCCCCCATGGCAAAAGAAAATTCCCCTTCAATCGATTCGTCTGCATCTTGAAACCCTTTTTCCACATCGCCTTTTCGAATCTTGGTCCGATTGGCGACATTCGTGCCATGTTCGGGCAAAATTGGGGGAATTCTTCTATAAGTATGCATCTCCTTATGGAGCAGGGGTGCGTCCTCTTTCAGTGCCTCTTCTGGAGAATTTATAACTTCTAATTGTTCATATCTCACTTCAATCATTGCAGCAGCTTGTTCTGCTTTTTCCTTGGTCTCTGCTACCACTGCGGCCACAGGTTCTCCGTAATGCCTTACTTTCTCCCTGGCCAAGGGCGGCTTATCACCCAGGTAAAGCCCCAGGTTAAAAGGCAAGTCTTCACCCTTCAAGACCGTCACCACACCTGGTAAATCTAAGGCTTTTTGGTCATCTATAGCAACTATTTTGGCATGAGCGTGGGGACTTCTAACCAGGGCGGAATGCAGCATTCCACGCCATTCTCGATCATTCACAAACCTAAGTTTTCCCGTTACTTTACTGCGCCCATCAGATCTCTTCACGGATTTGCCAATCACTTGTTCCGTGTTTGCACTTTCATGCACCAACTTTTCATCTCCCTTCTCTTAATTATCCTTTTTGAACGGGTTAACATTTGTGCGCCATCTCATGTATATTGCGCTGGCTCAATCAAGCACTTAATGGATTCTCATAACAAGCATTCCATCTATAGCATCCTATTGCATAGTTCAGCCACAAAAGTTCAGCCTAAATCAATTTAGATTATGTTTATACTTCTTCTTATAACCACAAAATTCCTTGTTAGAAAAAAAATTATAAAGCCACCAAGGATAGTATCTATTCAAAGCCATGCATTTAGGGCTATCAGTGGCAGCTACTCACAACAAATAATAAAGAGGAACAGCCAGAATCGCAGTAATTATGCCCGTTAGCCCCATGGAAAAAGCGCTGATACTGCCTTGAAGCTTAGATGCCTGCAAGGCCCTGGCGGTCCCTATACCGTGGGAAGTCGTTCCCATGGCTGCCCCAACAGCGATATCCCCCTCTATTTTGCATAACCGCAAAACCCAGGGACCAAATAAACTACCAATTACTCCGGTGATAACGGTAAACGTTGCCCCTAGGGACGGCAGCCCGCCCAAGTTTTCCACAATTACCACAGATATGGGAGTTGTGGCAGACTTAGGCATCATGCTGTAAATAAGCGTTTCGCTTCCCCCTAAAATCCAAACAATTAACCCCGCACTGGCCAAACCTACGGCAGCCCCGGTAAGGTTACCTAGTAAAATCGAAGATAAGCTATTTTTGATCTTTTTACTTTCACGGTAAACGGGGACCCCCAGGGCTACTGTCGCAGGCCCCAACATAAAAGTTATAATATCCCCGCCTTCCCTGTAGCTTTCGTACGGGATGCCAAAATACAATAACAAGAGAACGATAAAACCTGTGGTGAGAATAAGTGGGTTGATATATTTTACCTTGAAAGAGAGGTAGTAGAGGGCTACATATGGGATGACCGTGGCTGCTACACCAAAAACAGGTTGCCCCCAAAATTCCATAGTTTCACCTCGCCTAAAACAATAGGATCGTGTTGAACCATTCCTCACCTTGCAAGTTGATAGCAACAGTCATTTATTTTATTGTCTTTCCAGTATTTTCACCGTAAATCCTGTGGCAATCAGTACAAGAAAGGTGCTCAACAATACTCCCAGGCTCGCCGCCATCAACTCTTCTTTGATAAGCCCTGCTGTGGTCATCACAGCTACTATGACTGGAATAAAAAACAGTTGTAGATGTTTTACAAAAAAATCCGCTGTCCGTTCTACCCATTGAAGCTTAACCACACCGGCAAATAAAGACCCCGTAAACAGTATCAACCCCATGACATTGCCGGGCAAAGGGATTCCCATGAAACTATGTAATAACTCCCCCAAAATCAAAAATCCTATCAGGATAGCGAATCCGAGCATCTTTTTCACTCCCTTCATAGTCACTCCCTTCATAGAATGACTCACACAACTGTAGCAGTAAGCTTTGTGGCCAATTCCTTTCAATCTAGTTTAACCCCAGGAAGCCCTCATTATCGCTCACCCAGCCAATCCTCTAGTCTGTGCGTATAGATTTATCGCTAATTAGTTTTATGGCCGATTTTCTGTTTATAAGGTTACAGCTTACATTTTAACCCGATGCCTAAAATTTGTCTATAAACCTCAGCACCCGGCATGCATTCATTTTGATTCATGATTCTTGCCTTTAGCATAAGCAGTATTTAAAATTAAGTCATTCTCATTCCACCTAAAACGAAGGAATCATAAAAAATGTAAAGAATAAAATGAGTGAGAAAAAGGATGAACCCATAAATCAAAGGAACTGGGTTAAAAATAGCCTAGAAGCAATCATGATAAACATCTTGCTGCATGTTATCCAGAAAATTTAAGGAGGGCCTTAAATGTTTGATGAAAAGTTATGTGAAAAATGCAGGCACAGCTTATTTCAATCAGCCAATCCGGTTTTATGCGAACAATGCGCCGAAAAGTTATTTGAAACCGTGAAAGACTATATAAATGAAAACCCGGATAATACGTTAAAGCAAATTGAAGAAGCCACCGGGGTAGAATTAAAGTATATAAAAAAATGGATCCAGCAAGGCCGGATTCAATTCACTTCGCCAGAGGAGTCAGAGCGACGGAAAAAAATCGAAAAGCTAAAACATGAATATGAAAAGCTTATCCGGGAAGAGCAAGAAAAAAAAGAAACGGACAAAACTGGACGTTTTCATACCAGGAACTCTTAAACTTGTATCTTTTATTTTGGTAATCATTGTTATAATTTTAATATTCGCTTAATAACCAGCGAACGTTCTTTGTTTAAATCAATAAATTCGCCATCATTCAATTTAACCAGAGGCCGGGTGATTTCATCCCTGTTCATCATTACAATTTCTCCGGTCCGTTCATCTGACAGTTCTACTTGGGAGCCTATAAAAATGTTATAGATGTGTTTAGTAAATGTTTGGGTTAGAGTGATATCAAATTGATCGGTGTTTTTTGCCAAGGCATCTAAATCACTAAAAGTGTACTCCCCATCTGAGGAATTGCTATCACCGTCACTGACTATATGGTCAAATACATTTGTGACGGCCACGATTTTCCCATGCAAATGGATTTGATAACCCGTTTTACCTTCAGGATATCCTGTGCCAGTCATCCTCTCGTGATGTTCTAACACACCCCTGGCCACATTGTAATTAAATTTGGTCTGGCGATTTACTATATTAAACCCGTAAATAGGATGTTTTTGGATTTCTTTTTGGGCTTCCTCGTTAAAAGATTTCGCTTTATCAAAAATTTCACGATCAATCTTTGCTTTACCTATATCATGAAGTACGCCCGTTAATACCAGTTCCCGAGTCACGGCATTGTCAAATCCTAGCCACCGGGCAAGCATAGCGGCATAGATCCCAACGTTAATGCTGTGTTGGTAAGTGCGCTGCTCTTTATTTTCTAACTCGCTAAACAATTTGATATATGAGTAATCTTTAGTGAGTTCAGACAAATCTTCAGATATGCTTCTGGCTTCTTCCGGATCAAGTTCATCCTCTTTCTCTAGTCTTTCCATTAACCCCATCACATTGGAAACAGAAGCATTATATTTTTCCATGAATTGTTGTTCCAATTCATGGCGGCGAGCAATTTTCTCATCTTCCTCATCGATGATACGCACTTCCGACACATTCCAATTCACAAAGGATTCTATTGCCTTCTCAGTCAATACGCTCCCTGCGGGCATAAGAACTGCGCCTGTGCTCGCAGTAATATCTTCCCCCAGCTTCATTCCCGGGACAACTTCTTCCGCTCGCAGTTTTTGCAAACTACTCACCTCCGGACTACAGCCCTTCTTTCCTTTAACTGATTTCATTGGCTTTTCCTTGATTTTGTTTTTGCTTAGCTTTCAACTTTCGTTAACAAATATTTCGTTATAAAATAAAAAAAACCTTTATTAAATAATCACATTTTCAAAATGTTTCCAAAGCACTAAACATATTTAAAATAACTCCCTAGACATGCAAGTACAGCATGACTGCGGTTGCAATAAGACTAGGAAAAAATACCTGTCTGCTTAATCTCAAAGCTATACAGAGGGCCCTAATGTTTTCGTCACATAGTTGAACAAACTTTTTTCTTAGCAGGAATTCCAGCTTATATACAGAAAAACTAAAAAAAGGGTTCCCTCAAAACAACGGAGGTGGTTAAAATCAAGGTCAAAATTAAAGCCAAAGATGATTTTATGCCAAAATATCAAAAGCCTGGAGATGTGGGCGCTGATTTAAAAAGCGCTGAAACAGAGCCAGTCCAGGTAAATCCAGGCCAAAATGCCCTGATCAAGACCGGGGTTCGGCTGGAGATGCCGGAAGATATAATGGCCACCGTCCACCCTAGAAGTGGTCTGGCCAAAGAGGGAATAATAGTAATAACGGGGATTATTGACAGCTGCTATCGTGGTGAAATTCGCGTCAATTTGGCTAATTACAGCAAAACCTCTGTTTATATCAATCCCGGGGACCGAATTGCCCAGTTGGTTTTCAACCCTGTGGTGAGGCCGACTTTCATCCCTGCCGATAAGCTGAGCGAAACGGAACGAGGTGAAGGGGGTTTTGGCAGCACCGGTGTGTAAATATAAATAAAAACTGTTGAGGTGAGTATAGGTCATTTGACGCATTTCAACAGCAAAAACATTGTACTTAAACTTTTTTGTCACAAAAGCCATATCTGCTTCAAGAAACCGAAGAAAAGATATATGGCTTTTTATAGAAAAATGAACGCCCTATTGGATGTTTAAACGATTTTAAATCATCGCATATGTACACCACGTCCATAAAGTGGAGAAAAACGTCCACCAAATCAGAATCAAATTGATGACCGGCAGGAAGCTTTACCTCGTATAAAGCTTCCTGCCGGTTTTTTGCTTTTCTGTAGGGACGATCACAAACCATAGCATCATAAGCCTAGGGAATCGCCAAGATACGACATTCACTTGGTATAGCGTCACCTTGAATACTTAGAGAATAACCACAGGCGTCCCAACGTCCATGGTGTTTTAATATTAAATCAGCTATAGGGGAAAGCTTGTGAGAAGATCGCGAAGGTCGATAACCTTTTTCAAATGCTGTTTAATGATATACCACTCTCCAGCAGTCATAGGACCCCTTTGAAAGTAGCTATCTGCGGGGAGCGGTGCTTCTCTTATACAGCCGTTTTTTCCAACAAATCTAATTTATCTAGCTCTTCAGTACGAAGGGGTATTTTCTTCTCTCTCTTTTGGGCGATCTTTCCCACCCATTCTGAATGCCTTTTTAGCTTTTTATCTTTTTTTGCATAAGCTTAAACAAATGATTCACAAAATATTGCTTTTACTGATCTTTTTATTCGAGCTTGCTTTGATACGGCTGAAAACTTTATGTAAACGCTTCTCATTCGCTGGGACAAGGAAGCCAAATTCAAAGTAATGCATGCCTGTCCAAAAATAATATATTTAAACCCGTTCAGAGTTTGCACGCTCTAAAACATCTATGGCCGGTGTGCTTTTTCGATGCCCAAAGCCCCAGTACAAACCCAAATAAAACCTAAATAAAAAAATATCCCCCAATATTTTAGCAGGAATTTTAATATATTAAAGCGAAGTAAGAATATTCTCAGAATTTTTATTTTACTGGAGGGAGGTGGGAGAAATTGGAGAAAGTGGCCACAAAAAACCAGCTGGCAAACTATTTAAGAATGAGAAGACTCCATCTAATTCAAACCAGAGAAGCCATCACTAACAACGAAAATATTTGGTATCACGGAGAAAAATTAGCTCGATTGGAAGGCCAAATAAAAGAAGTAGAAAATACGCTCAGCTACATTGAAAAAATACTCTTATGACATTCAACCACTATATAGAAAATAGTGCTCTCTCCATGAATCCCCATGTACATGTAATCATCGAGAACCAACCGGCATATACCGGCAAATTGGGCGTTGAAAAGATTTGCGGCCCTTAGTAGGATGCTGTTAAAACAACCTCCTATTGAGGGCCTTTTGAGTGTCTCTCTGTCATTAGTTTTTACTCTTTTCTCTTAGGTATATCCTCCCCGATTTTTCCACAACCATTTTGTTTGGAAGGAAGATGACAAAAAGGATTTTGATATATTCCAAAAGATAAAGCAGTAGGTTTTCAGTTGCAGTTTTCGTAGACAGATAAAATAAATAAGAATTCAAAATTATTTTATCTGTCTAGAAGGAATATTTCAACTGAGCAAGAAGATTGATATGAGAATATTGAATTCAAGTCATTTTTAAATATAGGGGTCAGTTGGTTTTAGACTTGATATTGGCCAAATAATATAAAATATCATAAAGTTTTCAGGGGGTGCTAGATTGGAGTTTGACGTGATCCAGCAAATTTTACTCGATTTTGGCATTAATGTGATCACCGCTTTAATTGTACTTTATTTCGGGTTCAAAGTAGTGGATAAGTTAAAAACTCTCGTATCTAACAAATTAGAGCAGTCTGACATTGAAAAATCTTTGCAATCCTTCATTGCATCCATTTTCAATGTGCTGCTTAAAATTATTATCATCATCACAGCAGTTTCTATGGTTGGGATTGAAGTCACCACATTTGTAGCATTAATTGCGGCTATGGGTTTTGCCATCGGTTTGGCTTTACAGGGAAGCCTGGCGAATTTTGCCGGAGGCGTGCTCATTTTGACACTAAAACCATTTCGCGTAGGCGATTATATTGAAGCGGCAGGGCATGCGGGCACTGTGCATGAAATTCAGGTATTTTACACAGTGTTAAACACTCCGGACAACAAAAAAATAACCATCCCAAACGCAAATCTCTCTAACAGTAGTGCAGTCAATTATTCCGCTTATGATACCCGGAGACTAGATTTCACCTTTGGCGTAGGTTATGAAGCTGATATTGATCAGGTAAAATCCGTCCTCTATCAAATTGCCGCCTCTCACGAGCTAATTTTTGAAGATCCACAGCCCCAAGTGATGCTGGCAGAACACGGGGACAGCGCTTTGTTTTTTTACCTGCGGGTGTGGTGTAGATCTGAAAATTATTGGCCTTTGAAATTCGAACTGATGGAAAAAGTAAAAAAAGAATTCGATGCGGCTGGAATAAACATCCC
>CAZARY010000087.1:0-8927 GCA_964487675.1 uncultured Clostridia bacterium
TTTTGATTGCCAGGGATGATGGCAGAGGCATTGCTGTGAATTCAGATGCGGTCATTATGGTAAGAGGGAGTTATCATATAGAGGCTACCGATGAATAAGGTTAGCCAAATTTATTGACGATTTTTGCAGGTTTTAGCAAACACAAGGATGGATAGGATGATTGGAAGGAGTAATAACGCAAAACGCATTATTTGTTACTTGCGCAAAAACGACCAAGAAAAAAATTCTAGCCAAAGGAAAATTTTCCTTCTCAAATTGTTAATTCTGTAGTAATATATCTATACACGGAACAGTATGAGAATTGGCAAAGCAGGATTTTTTGTATTAATTCAAGAATTCACAGTACATATAAAATGAATAGATGACAAATATAATGGACACAATGAACCGCATTTTTTAAGTAAAGTGCTGTTCATATAGGACATTTTGTTTTGTGATAAATTGAGATTAAAGGATTTGTGACAGGGCATGTAAACTGGATATAGTGGCAGGATGAAAAAAAGGCACCATAATATTACCCGGCGATTGGTAAAAGCTAGGGACGAGGAGTTGTGACAAATGTTAAACAGGTTTAAATCAACGGCTTGTATATTCACTTGCCTTTTATTACTGGCGGCCGGGTATTTAGGCTATGTAGTTGCCGATATCTATTTTAATTTACGGGCGAGTGATGAGGGCGGGAAGGATTCACAATTTTCTCGCGAGATAGGAGACTTTTATGTCCCTGAAGAAGAAAAGGATATCATTAATACGTTGTTAATTGGGGTGGACAGCAAAGACGGGACGGGCAGATCGGATACCATAATGCTTGTCAGGTATAATCCCGGCAACCAAATGATTGGGTTGGTCTCAATTCCCCGTGACACCAAAATGAAGCTTCCTGAAAGAGGCAGAGAAAAAGTAAATCATGCTCACGCCTATGGTGGCCCTAATTACTTAGCTAAAACCATTGAAAACTTTTTAGAGATTCCCATACACCATTATGTAAAAGTGAATATGGAAGGCTTTAAAAATAGCATTGATATTTTGGGGGGCGTGGAACTCAAAGTAGAAAAGGACCTGTACTGGTCAACTCCTGATGGCACCGATGTGATTGACCTCCAGGCAGGGAAGCAGGTTTTGGATGGGGATAAAGCGCTGCAGTACGTTCGATTTCGAGCCGATTCTGAAGGGGATATAGGTCGGGTTAAAAGACAACAAAAACTGGTTAAAGCGACAATTGATGAGCTTCTGCGATTTCGTTCCATTACCAGGGTCAGCAGCTTATTGAGAGAAGCTAAAGATAATGTGACTATGACCTATAATTTTCAAGATCTTGTGAGGTATGGCACTTCTTTTCATAAAATTCAATGGAGTGAAATGGAGAGCCAGGTGCTTCCAGGTAAGAGCGCAATGATTAATGGGGTCTGGTATTACGTGGTTGAGAAAGCTGAAGCCCAGGAAAGCATTCGCGATGTGATCAATAAGGATATAGAGCAGAGTGAGAGCCAGCCAACGGGAAGTAGGTTGGAAAGCACTGGACGTTGATTCATAATGGGATGAGTTCCTAATGAATTGTAGCACCCTAGAATAAAGGCTCGTATAGAAACAATCAGCAACCAGCAACCAGCAATGAGTAATGGAGCTAAATGGTCATTAGATACTGTTAGAGGAGGGGGACCCATGACACCTTTTTTGCCCATAATTTTGACAGCGCTTGGGGTTAGCTTGCTTATGACGCCCTGGTTCTGTAAATTGGCTTATACTTTTGGCGCAGTGGATCGGCCTTCTGGGCGCAAAGTCCATGAAAAAGAAACGCCTTGCTTGGGAGGACCGGCAATATTTATTAGTTTTTTGCTCGTGGTGATGATTTTTGTGCCGCTTCGCCCCGATTTTTATGGACTTTTACTAGGTGGATTGATCATTCTTCTAATAGGCGTGTATGATGATATAAAGGGTTTCACCCCGAAGCAAAAACTCATGGGCCAGATTTTAGCTGCCTTGGTATTCATTGCTTTTGGCAACCAGGTGGATTTTTTATCCAGTCCCTATGATGGCTTGCTTGTTTTGGGTATATTTAGTGTGCCAGTAACCATTTTTTGGGTCGTGGGGGTTACGAACGCGCTTAATTTAATCGATGGTCTGGATGGATTGGCTTCTGGGGTTTCAGCTATTGCCTTATCGACTTTTTTTATTATTGCTTTATTTAACCAGCAAATAGTCTTTGCTATGGTGGTGCTTGCTCTCTTAGGCGGTGTGTTGGGTTTTCTCAGGTACAACTTTTACCCGGCCAAAATTTTCTTAGGTGATTCGGGTTCCTTGTTTCTCGGCTTTATGGTGGCAGGCCTGTCAGTCATGGGACTGATGAAAGGGGTTACTTTTTTGACCCTGGGGGTTCCTATTATGATCCTGGGGGTGCCTATTTTGGATACATGCTTTGCGATTGTGCGCAGGTTTAGGTTTAAAAAACCGATTTTTCAGGCGGATAAAGAACACCTGCATCACTGGCTATTAAAGATGGGACTATCTCACAAACAGGCTGTGCTTGTGATTTACCTTTTGAGCTTTGGATGCAGCCTCAGCGCTTTTTATTTGATACTTAACGGCATGTAACCCGCGCACTGCATGTCACAGTGCATGCCGTTAGGGTTCAGTAACACCTTATTTGATGATTTACTGTGGTTTCATGGGACTTAAACCCTGTGTTTGTAGCTATTGAAGCTGGCCCACCTGGATTCTTTCGGGGGCTTTTTTTCTGTCTTCAGGTATTGCGTAGGCAGATTCTACTTTTATTCCTTCTGTGCTGCATAATTCTAATATCTGAAAGAGTTCTTTTTTTGTGTAAACTTGGCCGCAAAAACCACAGTTAGAACTTAATTTCCGGGGGACAGGAATCAGTTTGGAGTTCAGGCCATTTTTTTTGATTGTTTTATCATACTTTAAGGCCAAGTGGGTGGTGGGGAAAGTGATCACATAATACATTCTAGCAGCCCTCCCTAACTTTTGATGGGTATGCATCCTAGCTTTATGTTCGTATATATTTCGTACAATCTACGGCTATGGGTCAGCGTTACAATATCATTATAGTACTTGTTTAATTAAGAGAAAAAATGGATTTATAAATGCATTTGTTTTAAAATATAGATAAAAGCTATAGTACACTTGTTTGTGAGGTGGCAATCATAAGATGGAACTCCGCCAGCTGGAAGTATTCACTACCATTGTTAAAGAAGGAAATTTTTCCCGGGCTGCCAAAAAATTGTACCTAACTCAACCTACGGTGAGCGCTCATATTGAGTCATTAGAACGGGAGTGTGGGGTCAAGTTATTTGAACGCCGCAACCGGCGGGCAGTGCTAACGGAGGCGGGGGCGAATTTTTATCCTTATGCTTTGGACCTTTTAGAAATGAAGGAGAAGGCTCAGGAAAGCCTGGTTAAGTTCAACCAGTCAATGGACAGTGATATATCTATACTGGCCAGTCAAACGCCAGGAACTTATTTACTGCCCAGGTACACGGCGCCTTTTTATAATAAATATCCCCGGGCGAGCTTTACCGTGTCTTTATTGAATACGGCCGATGTGTTTGAAGGTATTTTAAATTATGAAGCGGACCTGGGGTTTGTAGGGGCTAAACCTTTGGAAAAAAAATTGATCTATCATGAATTGGAGAAAGATTCTCTGGTCTTGGTGGCAGGAACTCCCTGGCAGGCAGTATTAAATGACCGGACAGATGAAAACGGCAAACTACGCCTGGACCAGCTGTTAGATATTCCTTTTATCTTTCGCGCTGAAGGATCTGCCACCAGGGAAGTACTTGAAAAAGCGCTGAAAGCAAAAGGAAGAGAAAAAGGGGAACTAAAGATCAGGGCGAACCTGAATAGTTTGGAAGTTGTTAAACAATTTGTTCAAGAGGGGGTTGGGGTTTCATTTATTTCACAAGCTGCGGTACAAGATCGAAACCTTCAGGCTTTTGAGATTGAGGACCTGCAGCCGACCAGGAGTTTCTACTTAATCTATCATAAAGATCGCGTTTTTTCTCCTACCTGCGAACGTTTTATTTCCCAGATTTTGAAGCGGGAATAAGTGGGAGGAATACAGGCTCCACTGGGGGAATAAATACCTTATAATCATGTATTAAGCGTGAAGTGTGGTGATTTCATGACGGACTCTTTTGGCAAAAACAAAAATAATGCACAATCAAACTCAAAAAAATCCTCAGAAACAACAGCTTTTAAAAAGTCAAAATCGTCTGATCAAGTAGGAGACTTTAAGCAGAGATATGAGACCACCAAGCATGACAATGGTTCTCTTCATTTTGATCAAAGGCCTGTGACCTTAAAAAACCCTGGGAGGGGAAAATTCGAGCCATCCAATTTAGCTAAACCAAATAGTGAACCGGAGAGGATAACAGTACTAGGGCAGCCTGTAGACCTGGTTGATGATCACCAGGTGCTTCAGTTAACGGCGGCTTGGCTATCGGGCGATTGTAGACCAAGACTAATATTTTCACAAAATCCAGAGATTATTATGAAAAGTTTGGAAGATGAGAAGCTTGCTTCTGCTATGCGCCAGGCCGATATTTTAATCCCAGATGGCACCGGGGTAGTTTGGGCTTTGAAGAGACAGGGTTATAACAATGTAGAGCGTGTGACAGGCATAGACCTGATGATGAAGCTCCTTAACCAGGCTCAGTCATACTTTGCCAGGGTGTATCTTTTAGGGGCTGCGGAAAATGTCAGCGCAAAAGCTGCTCTAAAGATAAAAAAAGAATTTCCAGGTGTAAAAATCGCGGGACGGCACCACGGATTTTTTGGCAAGGAAGACCTGCCGGGAATTCTGGAAGATATTAACCACAGCCAGGCAGATTATCTGTTTGTCGCTCTGGGCAATCCTCAGCAGGAATATTTTTTAGTAGACAATCGATCTGCACTTAACGTGCCTGTAGCGGTGACGGTAGGTGGGAGTTTGGATGTTTTGGCTGGAAAAGCCAAACGCGCCCCGGTTTGGGTGCAAAAAATAAAATTAGAATGGTTGTATCGTTTGCTTATGAATCCCCGCCGTTTATGCAGAGGGATGCAAATTCCCCGGTTTATCTTCTGGGTGCTGACCAACCGAGACGAGTAAAAAAATGACATTAACTTAATGGCATTATGTTAGCGAGCGGGATGATGGTCGTATGTGACCTCTAAGGGAAACGCTTCAAGAAAAATATCTTGAGGGGAACATCTTTAATACATTTATTTGCAGGGATTTCCCCTATGAATGAAGAAATAAATATAGACTACGAAGTGAAGGCACGAAGTTAAGAATTACGGGAAAAAGACGACTGCAAAGACGACTGCAAGGAGGTAACGGGCGGTGCTTATCCGAGATCATGACCAAATAATAAGAAATCGAATAAAGCTGCTTCCCCTAGTGGTGGTATTCTTTGCCATGCTGCTGAATTTTGCTGGTGGAGAAGACGTGGATGAAGCGACGGCGGTTGAAAGAGAGGGGTGGCTAATTTCGGAGTGGCACAGCACAGAAGGCCCTTATGCAGGCGAAATAACCTCCTTGGCCCAGGACACCGCTAATTCCAATCACATATACGCAGGTACGCCCCAAGGTGTTTACAAGAGCTTTGACCGGGGGGGGACCTGGTATGATATTGGTGTGACCGATCGCAGGGTGCACGATATAGCCGTAAGCAAAGAGGATCCCAACTTGGTTCTGGCAGGCGCTGAAGATGGCATTTTTTTATCCCGAGACGCCGGGGCAACTTGGGAATATGTGGGTGGTCGCTTGGATGGCGTTGCCATTAATTTTATAGATATTGAAAAGGATCCGATTTTTGGGGAAAGCATTTTGCTGGGTACCAGCGAAGGGTTATTTATCTCTCGTACCTCGGCGCGCTCTTTTACGCTGGTGGCCCATGAAGGCGAAAACGTAACCGCCGGCAAAATTTATGGCGGCAGCCCCGAGCAAATTTACCTAGCGGTGGAAGATAAAGGATTGATGATCAGTAACAATTACGGGGCCACCTGGAACAAATTATCCCACGATTTTGTGGGCGACGTTTTAAGCATAGCAACAAGCCCTTCTTTTCCGTATGTTATGTATTTGGGAACCACCAATGGAATTTACGTTTCCTACGACAGTGGTGTGAGCTGGGCACATATAGGTGTGCCTGGAACGGCTGTCTACGATATCTGGATGGATCAAGAAGTCCCAGCCCGTATATTGGCCGCCACGGAGGGAGAAGGCATCCAGAAAACATTGGATGGTGGAGAAAGCTGGGAGGAGCTCCCCCAAGATCTCCAGGGAAAAACTTTACTGGCAGTGATCCAAGACCTGGACAATCCCCACCAATTTTTCTTTGGCACCGGGGACAGGGGTGTACTTTCCTATAATCTGGATACCCAGGATTACCGGGTCACGAGGGATGGACTTTCTACTGCCATTAGCGAATTGTACACGTCTTCAATGGATGCGAATACAGTGATGGCTGTCTCCGGAGAAGGGGTCTATTTGACTCGAAACGGGGGAAGTGATTGGCAGCAGGTGATGGCTCAAAGACCCCGGGCGGTGGATATTTGGTATGATGAAGAAAATGAACGGGAAATAATTTACCTGGTGCAAGACAATGTCCTTCTTGTTTATGATAACTGGGAAATGAGCGAGGTAAGTGAAATTTCCCTGGAGGGGTTTGAGCGGGAAATCACTCAACTGCAAGCGCACCCCCATGACAACAGTGAACTTTGGGTGGGAACCGATGACGGGGTCTTTGTCAGTGAAAATTCAGGTTCAAGTTGGCATCAGGTTGGACTTAGAGGAGCATTCATTGAGTACCTGGAAATCTCTCACGACCCGGACAGCAGCTTAACCGCGGTTTATGCCGGTGGATACCCTGGGTTATATAGGTATTATGAATACGATGAAGCAGTGGCTGATATTGAGGATGTAGATACGGAAGACACTGAAGAAGCAGAACAAGTGACCGAGTCAGAATCAGGAGCGTTATTGGAAGAATGGCGGGAAGATTATGGTCCCCCTGGCGAATTCTCCCAAATTACAGACCAAGAAGAATTTGCCCTGGCAGAGATGCAAGGGGTACCTGGTTTTCCAGGAAAACTTTGGATAGGGACCTTGGGCCAAGGCCTATATTACTCGGAAGATGCTGGAGAGAGTTTTGAATCTAGACATAAGGGATTGCCAGGCAGTGAAACAGATGAGCAATATTTCTCAGAAATTAGGGGAATAGATATAAAACCGGGGGCGCCTCAAAAAATGGTGGCAGCAACGGGAGCAGGAGTATTTAAAACAGGGGATGCTGGTTTAAATTGGCAAGCGATTGATGGTTTGCAGGCCTACCCGGAAAGCTTGGCCGTACATTATGGGCCTCCTACTGCCTTGTATCTGGGTTCTGATGAAGGGGTTTTTTACCATGAGGCTTTTGAAATTCCTTACCTGGGCTGGGAAAAAAATACGTCTTATGATCTGGCGAATCCCGAAACATATCAGCTCCAGGAGGAATTTGAGCTCAGCAATCCTACTGGCGAGACGATAGAAGATGTAGTTTTCCTGGCGCCTGCCGTCATTAATCACGGCACATACCAGTTTCACTATGACAGTGATTTTGACCCCAACCCCGATGAGGTGATTACTTACCAAGATTATCTGGATGGAGTGGAAAGCGTGGCGAGCTTAGACGTGGATGAAAACTGGTTTGCCATGGGAAACGTCATATTAAAATATACCCGGGATGAATTAGAACCGGGCGAAGTATGGGAAATTACCGTGGACAATCAGGTTGTGGTATTTGAAGTAGACTATCACCTGGATGAAATGGCACCTGCTCCCTACGATACGGAAAGCGAAATTTACCAACTTTACACAGCGCCGGACGAAGTGTCACCTGCCAATCATCCGGAATTAGTGGAAAGAGCGGAAGAAATAACAGCGGGCGTTGAGGGGCCTGAAAACAAAGCCAGGGCGATCTTTAATTGGGTCAAAGATTATCTGGAATACGAACCGCCTGGCAATATTGGTGCTTTAGAGGCCTATCGATCTGGAGCAGGGGTTTGTGCAGATTATGCAGACCTTTTTGTGGCTTTAGCCCGGGCTGAAGAGATACCGGCTCGAAGACTTTCTGGATACTACGTGTCCGGCCCGGAAGAAGGACAGTTCCACGCCTGGGCGGAATTTTACCTGGAGGGTTACGGATGGATACCGGTTGAGCCCACTTTTGAAGCTTGGGACTCAGATTATTTTGGTGAACTTCCGAAACCCAGTCATATTTTCATGTCATACGGCCTTGTTCAGCATGAATTTACCACTGGCCTGGAGTTTTCTGAAACATTTAATATCCACACGGTTCCTATGGCAGAAATGGGCTTTCAGAAAGAAGATTTATTGCACTTGATGGAAAGCAATCCTTTTTCTCCAGAGGATGAAATAGAGCTTCGTGAGGAACAAGAGCAAGAAGATGAAGAATCTGAAGAAAAAGCAAGTGAAGCAAAGGAAGAAGAGAAAGAAGTAGATGGCGAAAGCGCGGAAGAACAGGAAAAAGATGAAGGCAAAGATTTAGATGGATCGGAATCGACTGATGAAGAAGATGAGGTAAAAGAGGATGAAAAAGAGGAATCAGAACAGGAAGCGGACCAAACCGGAGTGAAAGAAACGGAAGGTGCCGATGACGAAGAAAACAAAGAAAGCGAAGAATAAGCAATAAGCGAACTAAAGAAATGAAAAGGGTATGCAGGTATAGAAAACTGAAGACCTGCTGGGATTGAAATCCAATGTAAGCACCTGTAACCACAAGAGACCTCCTTCTGGACATTAAAACAGAAGGAGGTCTGTTCTTGATTGGCATGATTCCTAATTATTCTTCTTGATAAAATTAAGTAGAATAGGGTTTTTAAGTTAAATCAAGGAAAGCAGATTAAATGTGTGTTGCAATGCTTGAGCG
>CAZARY010000088.1:0-8922 GCA_964487675.1 uncultured Clostridia bacterium
CCTATAAAAAATACCATAAAAATAAGGACCCCCGCGGGCCAATAGCGATGGATAAATTCGCCGAACCTGAGCAACATCATAGTAAAAAATGGCAGTTCTGCTCCCAATTCAGTAAAAATATTAACAAATTCTGGTATAACCCGAGTGATAATAATATATATGACTATAAAACTAACCCCAATCAAAATCACAGGATAGGTAAGTGCCTGTTTGGCTTTTTCAAGAAGTTCCATATCTTTTTCATAATGGGAAGTTATGCGAAATAACACTTGTTCCATGGCACCAGATTCTTCCCCTGCTCGTATCATGGCCACGTAAATGGAGGGAAAGGTGGTTTCTTTGGCCATAGCTTCACTCAAACTCTTTCCTTGATTGATCTCTTCCACCATATTGTTAATATGGTAGGAAAATTTGGTATTGCTAAAGTTGTCAGCCAAAGCTTTTAAAGCCTCTAATACTGGAATGCCGGAATTAATTAAGGTCCCGAGCTGATAAGAAAACAGCATTAATTCTTGAGAAGAAATGCGGGTGCAAATTAAGCTGAAACAATAAGCATATATTGAATCTAGATAGTAAGGTTTTAATTCTATGATTGAAGATAACTTTGTTTTAAGTGCATTCGCGGCTTTTTGTTTCGAACGAGCTTTAATTTTGCCAGTAACAATTTTATTTTCTTTGTCTCTGCCTTTATAATTATATCTTATTTGCATAAGCTCACCTCGCCAATCGTAATCGCCAAGCGTAAAAGGTTCTCTTGATACACAACCCTTAATAGAAATCGATACACCGCATCACCTCCTGAACACTGACTTCTCCCAGTTTAATTTTCTTTAGCGCATCCATCATTAAATTGTCATACCCTTGATCTTTCATTTGTTCTTTTAAAACACCAATGGCGTGAGATTTTAAAAATAGTTCGTTAAAAGATTCTTCCATGAGGAGTAGTTCACTGATTGAAGTGCGCCCTTTAAAGCCTGTATAATTACATAAATTGCATCCAAATCCTTTACTAAAATTTATGTTTTCATGTGTTTCAAAAACAGCATTTAAAAATTCAATTTCTTCATCCGATAGCTGATAATTAACCTTGCAATACGGACAATTCATGCGGACCAACCTTTGAGAAACCACACCAGCTATTGACGCTGGAATTAGGTAAGGTTGAATCCCCATATCCATCAAGCGATAAAGGGTTCCAACTGCGCTGGTGGTGTGCAGGGTAGAAAACACTAGGTGACCAGTGAGCGAAGCTCTCACTGCAATTTTTGCAGTTTCTAAATCCCTGATTTCGCCAATCATAATGATATCAGGATCTTGGCGCAAAATTGATCTTAACCCCTTAGAAAAGGTTAATCCAATTTTCTCAGCAATTTGCACCTGGGTAATGCCCTGAATATGACATTCAATGGGATCTTCTACAGTAACAATGTTTTTTTCATATGAATTAATGCAAGCTAATGATGAATAGAGGGTAGTCGTTTTTCCACAACCGGTTGGTCCGGTTACCAGAATCATTCCTGAATTCTTTTTTAATATTTTTTTATAACGCATAAAGTTGTTTTGTGTGAACCCCAGTTTTTCCAATGAGATAATATAGTTCTCTTTGTATAATAACCGGATGACAGCTTTTTCTCCAAACATTGAGGGCAAAATGGAAATTCTTAAATCAATTTCTGTGTTGTCAATCTTTACTTGGGCGCGGCCGTCTTGCGGAAGCCTTTTTTGACCTATGTCTAAGCCTGCCATGATTTTTATCCGTGATATCATTTTTTCTCTACTAAATACTGAAAAATATGGTACCTTATGCAGGATTCCATCGATTCGAATCCTAATTTGAACTTCAGTATTAGCCCCGGGCTCTACATGAATGTCGCTTGCCCAAGTTTTGTATGCTTGTTTGATTAGTGCTTCAACCGTTTCAATTATGGTCCCGTTTTGATTTGGAAAAGCAACTTCACTTATTGTTTGTGATTCATGGTTTAAACGATGCTCTTTTTTTACATCGGCAACCATTTTATCTGAAGTAAAACTCGAAGGATTGATACCTGCAAATATTTGTCTGATTTTTTTATCTAATTCTTTCGAAGTTGTTAACATCAAAGAAACTTCTAATCCAGATAGTATCTTCACTTCGTCAAAAGCATTTACATTGAATGGGTCTGTAATGGCCAAGATTAAATTGTTTTTTTGTATATCCACCGGTAAAATGAAATACTCGAATATGAGACTGGATGGTATCAGAGAGATGACCTCTTCTTTAACGGGAAAGTTTAACAAATCAATGCGGGGAATTTTAAGGTAAGAGCTCAAAACTTCCAATAAGTCCAGCTCGGTAATAAATTCTAAATCGGTTACAACTTTAATCAATGGACTGCCTTCTAACTCCTGCACCTCTTCTGCTTTTTTTATTTGCCTCGGAGACAGAATTTCAGAATGCAGTAAAACCTCTTTCAAATTATTCCCAGTTAATTCTTCCATTGAGGCCCTCCTTTATTTTGTAACATCTGATGATCAATTAACTTAACAAAGCAATGAGGAAAAGCACAGCCACAGCAAATACGTCTACTGTCCTGATTCAACTTGAATACTTATTATAAAATGCTTTCTAGGGTTAAATATACAGGGAATATAAAAACAAAAATCTCACTTTAACGTCCTAAAGTGAGCCGATGCAATATAATTATTCTTTTGTTGGATTAAAATTCCTTCAGCATAATATAACAAACTTTTTAGATTAAGTGTGTAGGTTTGTACGCAATATTGCTTAACTGACTTGCTTACTGAATTGTTTAAATGCCTTGCAAGTACGCATAAACATTGAAAGTCTGTAACACTTGCCCTAATGGTAAACAGTTTTCATTTATGTCAAGTTTTTTGTGGTGAGGTGAATAATTGTTTATTGTATCTAAATTCCCACAGCCAAGCTGATAAGGTATGTCTTTGCTTTCATGAAGGTAGTAGGCAAAATCTTCTACTGTTAGACTTGGTTCTTGTAATATTTTCACATTTTTAGAATCTTAGATAAGTTTTCCAAATTATAGAGCACCATTTAATTCTAAGTTATTTGCGGGGATATTGTTTTTGGTGTCTATTTCAAATGGTGCTCCCAAATTTACACAATTTATTATGATCCCCCTGATGTTTACGTCCTGAAACATTTGAACTTCTGATGCCCTGGTAAAAAGGAGTTGGTTTCACATGCAATGGTTAGAATGTTACAAGAGAATTCGGCTTACGCGAAAGCCATTTTCATAACATCTATCGGGGGATCTATATGTGTCCATTTTTCAAAAGCTAACGCACCTTGATATAAAAGCATACCGCTCCCATCAACGGTAGTGATGCCCATATGCATTAATTGATCCAGATATTTCCCCTTCTTTTCACCATAACGTAGATCCGCAAACAATTTGCTATTTGCGTATTTGAAAGCATTGTTACCTTTCCAACGATTTGTGAATGACTCCAATAAATATTTCGGCGGATCCAAAGGTAATGTGTTTATTATCACATCAAAGGCTAACGTTTTGCTGGACAGTATTTCCTCATCTATGCTTAAAGCCCCTAAATCCATTGTACTAGTTGGTTGATAACGAGAAATGATATCTACTAAGGTTTTAGCTTTTGATTTTGTCCTATTGGCTATATACAAACCTTTTAAATTCCTTTTTGCCAAAGATAAACACACCCCCCGTGAAGCGCCGCCTGCTCCTAGCACAAGTGCCTTTTTTTTATTTAAATCAAAGCTCTTTTCTAATTCAATGGATTTTACAAATCCTTCCCCATCGGTATTGTCTCCTATGATCCTACCATTTTCCATAATTAAAGTATTAACTGCTCCTGCTGCCTCTGCTTCTTCTGATAGTTGATCCATATAATGGAGAACATCCATTTTATACGGAGCAGTTATATTGCCCCCTTTAAAATTTAAAGCTTTTAACCCTTCAATCGCTGGACCCAATTTATGGGACTGCACCTCAAAAGCATGATAAACCCAGTTCAACCCTACTTTTTCAAATGCCATATTGTGCATCAAAGGAGACAAGGAATGAGATACAGGATTCCCAAGCAATGCCACCAGTCCTTGAGGATGAAATGTATGATGAGTAGGGCAGTCTTTTTCGGTCTTCTTCAAAATAGCCACCTCCAACGCAAATCATATTAAATATCTAAATTTCACAAAATCGCAATGAACAACCTACTATTTCATACTTTCGAAGACATGGAGCCACCAGCATTACCATAGAAATAACCCGCCTCAATTAAGGCGAGCTATTCCGGTCAATTGGTGAAACGATTTTCACATTTTCCTTAAAGCATATTTCCTTAAAGGATACTTTTATTTTACGGTATCTAAGTACGTCAAGCATGCCTGCATAAAAGCTGGTAAGTCTGCAGGCATTCTAGAAGTAACGAGATTGTCATCGGTTACAACTTCTTTGTCTTCATATTTTCCTCCAGCATTAACAACGTCATCTTTAATGCTAGGAAAACAAGTCAAGGCTTTGCCCTTAAGAATGTCTGCTGATACGAGTACCCAGGGACCGTGACATATGGATGCCACAAGGCCTTTGTTTTCAAAAACGGTTTTAACTAACTCAAGCACCGCTTCATTTTTTCTCAGCCGGTCGGGAGCATATCCTCCAGGTATAATAACTGCTGTGATCTCATCTTTGTTAATTTGAGAAATTTCCACATCTACTTTACATGGAAGCCCTGACTTTCCGGTGTAAACTTCCTTACTAGGCCCTACCAGAGACACTTCATAGCCAGCTTCTTTAAGTCTGTAATAGGGATACCATAATTCTCTTTCCTCATACATTCCCTCACACAATACCACTGCTTTTTTAAGAGTCATCCCCATCCTCCTTTTTGGGTAAAGTTAGTAATAAAAACGGCTTTGCTTTCTATTTTTTCATCTTTTATTTGAAATGAGTAACCAAAATTGCAGTCCCGAATACCAATATTAATCTAACCGCTAAAGTTACAAAAATAATCCCTGAGATCGATTAATTTATCCGCTTTGTTTGTCCTGTTGTCCTGTTTTGTACTTTTCCTTGCTTGTTTAAAATATAGTTTAATTAGGATTTCGTTTTTCCCTGGAAAAAGTCCAATGTCGTTTAAATAATAGTTTACCAAGTCACGGCGTTCCGCCCTGATTCTTTTTAAAAATAAGTGAATTTTCTCTAATAAGAATATCTTCCGATTTTTCGGTTCTTCACTGGCAACATGAATTATATGAGTGATTGAAATAGTATTATGCATTTTGCCCACCTCTCTTCCTGTACCCAGAATAGAAGAATAAACCTGTTAGCTGCTCAAATCTTTCCGGGCAATGAACCGTAAAATTAATCTTTCCAATAATCTTAACAGTTTGGTGCCGAAAAATTCTCTTCGATCAATCGGAATCACCAGTATACTGAACATTCCCAGCCTATTGGCCCCTAAAACATCGGTAAAAATTTGATCACCAATTACAGCAACCTCTTCAGGAGGCAAATCCAATGCTTTTAAAGCTATATTAAATCCTTTTTTTCCAGGTTTGTTCGCGTTGGAGATGGCTGGCAATTTAATTCTATCTGCAAAACCTTGAACTCTTTTGTTGTTGTTATTGGATACAATGCAAACCCTTATATTATTTCTTTCCGCTTTCTTGATCCAAATTACTAACTTTTCTGGTATGTCTTGGTTTTTCCAGGCCACAAGCGTATTATCCAAATCAGCAATTAAGCCTCGAATTCCTCTCTGGGCCAGTTTATCAAAATCAAGTTCATAGATAGATTCTAGATATAAATCAGGATAAAGAAGTTTCATTGCAATGTTGCCAACCTCCCGGAACTACAAATCATATTTATAACAAAACCAAATACTGTTGTTATTAAATACTTCCTCATAACCATCACTTTCTCCTGCTCTTAATTTTCATTTTATAAGTTCTATCCAAGTTTGTTTTATAAGTTGAGTTTCGGAAGATCGGATAAAATCGGAGTTTTATTAAGTTGCTTGAAGGAAATCTAAATAATTTCTAGAAATAAAACACAAGCAAACGTATAATGCAACCAAATAAGATCAATAAACCAACAAAATCAAAACGTATAGCAAAACATGCTCTTTAAAATATTTTGGCGAAATAATAACTGGTTCCAAAAGGATGAAAGCATATGTTTAAAAGATTATTTAAAATAATAAAACAAACTTTCAAGGAGGGAGCAAATTGGAGAACTTATCTGAAAAACTAGGCCCTCTTCCTATTATCGGAGAACCTAGAGAAAAAGTAACGTCTGAAACAAGTGCCCTGATTGTTGTGGATATGTTAAAAGGATTCTGTAATACAGGACCGCTTCAAAGTCCACATAATGACAAGTTGAAGCATCCCATAGCAAATCTGGTTTCTCAATTCAAAGGCCCCGTGATCTCTGTTCAGGATGCACATTCTGAACAAGATGAAGAATTTGATGCGTTTCCGCCTCATTGTATCTCTGATACCCAGGAATCACAGCTTGTAGAACCCATTAATAAAGAAATGAAAGAACACGATAAAGCAGAAATATTGGAAAAACAAACCTTAAATCCTTTTTTTGGCGCTCAAGGATATGAGGATTGGCTCAAAACACAACTTAAAAATGGTATAGAAGATTTTTATATTGTTGGAAATTGCACAGATTTATGTATCCATCAAACGGCCTTAAGCACTAAGATGTGGCTTTCTCAGCAAAAAAATAAAACAGACGTAAAAGTTATAGTGGAGATGGTCAGTACTTACGACTTACCTAAAGAGAACACACCTGAGGAGGCCTTGCCCCATCCTAAAGATATCTTTCATGAGGTTTTCTTACACCATATGGCTTTGAATAACATAAAGCTTATAGAAATAGTCAACTAAAAAAGCGGGTGAAACCCGCTTTTTTAGTTGAACTATGCTGCCAGTTAATATTCAAGATTGAATTTCTAGCTCTAAATGCTTTGTAGATATTTTAAATAAGATTGGTTCTGAGACTGTTGGAACCATCTTTTTATGGTCCGCCTGCCGTAAATTCGAAAATAAAACTTTACAAAGTTTAATTTGGCCAACAGCTTTATACATTTATTCCAAGAATAAAATCTGGACATTTCTTTCATTACTTCGTACTGCAGTTCATACGGGGAGACTCTTTCTGGTTTATGCACCACATGATGTCCGTCATAGTACTCCCAAGACACCGGTAATAATTTGTCGTTTGCTTTCAACTCTTGATATTGTTCTGATCCGGGGATGGGGACCAAAATTAATAGTTGAATTGTATCCAGTCGATTTTTTATCGCAAAATCTACTGTTTTTTTAGGGGTGGTTTTATCATCAAAATCACTGCCAATGACAAACATCCCGTGGATATGGAACCCAAAATCTTTTATCGCTTTGATGGCCGTTTCCATATCGGATATATTAAATTCTTTATTATATGCATCCAATGTCTCCTGGTTAATACTTTCAAAACCTATATGCAGCATTTTCCCACCTGCTTGCTTCATTAATTGAAGTAGCTCGGGATCCTTGTATATGTCTGCTCTGACCTGGGCCCCCCATTGAACATTGATGTCAGGCCTGTCTCTCATTTTCTTCATAAGTTCATAAGCTCTATTTCGATTGGCTGCAAAATTATCATCGTAAAAAAACACTTTTGCAGGAGAGATTCTAGCTAGTTCGTCTGCAATCTTATCTACGCTTTTGAATCTGTATTTTCGGCCAAACATTTTTATCACAGAGCAAAATTTACAGCCAAAGGGACAGCCTCGCGAGGTCTCAATAGGAACAATGTTCATATTTTCAGACCCATTTATAAGCTTGAGGTCAGGAAAAGGCAGGTCATCAACTTTTATTTGCTTTTGCAAGGGAGACGTTTGGATTACTTGGCCATTCTCAACATAAGCCAAACCAGGTATTTCTTTTATCTTTTTTGGGTCTTCAGCCAAAGCCTCTAGAAGGGCTAAAAAAGTTGATTCCCCCTCTCCTTTCACACAGTAATCAGCATAATGAAGGGATTCCTCGGGGAAAAAAGTTACATGAGACCCCCCGATAACAATAGGTATATCTTTTTTTGATTTAATTTTTTTGGCTAGCTCATATGCTCTCGGTGCTGTGGCAGTAATTGTAGAAATGCCAACTATATCTGAATCAAGAATTCTTTGAAAATCTAAAGATTTAACCACTTCTGCTTGAACTTGGACATCGTGACCTCGCTGATTGAGCATGGTTGCCATAATAGGAAGTCCTAATCGAGGTAGTTTTACTTTACTAAAGACATGCACGCTCATATTTTTAGGTTCAATCAAGGTGATTTTCATCGCATTATCCACCTCTCGATTTTAGTCGTACTTTGATAATAAAGTGTCTTATATAATTACAATTGAATATATTTTACCATAACTGGACAACAACTAAAAAAGCAGTTTATAAAAATAAGAACTATCTGGACTCCCTGAAAATGAAACAGCCCAGATAGTTCATTAAGTATATTTCTACTCTTTGTCTTTATCTTCGCCTTCCTCATCTTCCTCAGAAAGCCCTTCATCTTCTAATTGTATATCCGGATCAAATTCAGAGACTTGAGATTTGTCTACATCTGTTTCACCTTCTAAATCTTCAAGTTGTTCGCTGGCTTTTTCCACCATGTCTTTGATCTTCTTAGTTCCCATCAGCCCGCCAAACTCCATAGGAAGAGGGAATAAGATGGTTGAGCCTTTTTCCGCCGATATTTCTGAAGCGGTACGTAAAGTTCTTAAAGTCAGGCCACCTTCTTGTTTTGACAGTATGTCGGCTGCCTGGGCTAATTGGGTGGCCGCTTCTTTTTCCCCTTTTGCCTGGATCACAATAGCCCGTCTTCTCCTTTCGGCTTCTGCCTGCCTGGCAATAGTACGCTGCATGTTTTCCGGTATCATGACATC
>CAZARY010000089.1:0-3493 GCA_964487675.1 uncultured Clostridia bacterium
CGATGCGGTCGCAAGTATGCTGTACCTTGATTATGGACAGAACAGGGCCAACCCCCCTCGCAATCAATATGGGGGCCGGGAAAACCTGGAAGCTTTGGCTTTTATTCGCAAAATGAACGAAGCCGTTTTTAGATTTTATCCTAAAGCTTTAATGATTGCTGAAGAGTCTACAGCTTGGCCTTTAGTCAGTAAACCTACTTACTTAGGGGGTTTGGGCTTCAACTTCAAATGGAATATGGGATGGATGAATGACATGTTAACCTATATGCAAATAGATCCCTTTTTTAGAAAGTGGCATCACAACTTGGTGACCTTTTCTTTTATGTATGCTTTTTCAGAAAACTTTGTTTTACCTATCTCCCACGATGAAGTGGTACATGGTAAGCGGTCTCTCCTGGATAAAATGCCGGGCGATGAATGGCAAAAATTTGCGAATTTGCGTCTGTTTATAGGTTATAAAACCGCTCATCCAGGTAAGAAACTCTTATTTATGGGGTGTGAATTTGCGCAGTATATCGAATGGGATCACGCTAAGAGCTTGGATTGGCATCTACTAAATCACGAAAAACACAGGCAAATGCAGGACTATATCAAGGAACTCAATGCTTTTTACCGGCAACATCCGTCCTTATGGGAATATGATTTTGACTGGCATGGTTTTGAATGGATTGATCCTAACAATGCTGAACAAAGTATTATTACTTTTATAAGAAGAGGGAAATCCCCCACGGAGTATCTAATCATAATTTGCAATTTTACACCTGAATGTTATGGCAATTACAGGGTTGGCGTGCCTGAATCGGGAAGATACTTGGAAATTTTTAATAGCGATGATAAAAATTTTGGGGGGTCGGGGCAAAAGAACTTCTCACCCCTTGAGGCGGAAGAAGAAAAATGGCAAACACAGCCGTATTCCATTAACCTCATTATCCCGCCGCTGGCGACAGTCTTTTTACAAAAACAATGACCGCCTTTTCTTATGCGTATGCCTCCCTACGTATGCCTCCAAATTCAGTATCACGTTTTGATTTTATTTAAATAGAGAGGAGAATGTGTGTTGAAGAGAGCCGATGGCCTTCAGAGAAAAGAATGTATTGCAATGATCCTGGCTGGAGGCCAGGGAAGTCGCCTGGGGGTTTTGACTCAGAACCTGGCAAAACCGGCAGTGCCTTTTGGGGGGAAATACAGAATTATTGATTTTACACTGAGTAACTGCACTCACTCCAATATTGAGACCGTAGGGGTACTTACCCAATACCAACCTCTGGCTCTGACCTCTAGCCTAGGTATAGGGAGCCCTTGGGATTTGGACAGAAAGCACGGTGGCGTTACTGTACTGCCGCCTTTTGTTAAAAAAAATGGCGGCGAATGGTACCGAGGTACGGCCAATGCCGTTTATCAAAATTTGGATTTTATCGATCTTCATGCGCCAGAGTATGTTTTGATTTTATCCGGGGATCATGTTTATCGTATGGATTATTCGAAAATGCTTGATTACCATAAGGAAAGGCAGGCTGAGGTGACGATCGCCGTTTTGGAAGTGCCTTGGATAGATGCAAGCAGGTTTGGGATTATGCATACCAACGAAAGTGGCCGTATCATTGAATTTTCTGAAAAACCTGCTCAACCCAGAAGCAATATGGCTTCCATGGGCATTTATATCTTCGAGAGAGAGATTTTGAAAGATTTTTTGCATAAAGATGAAAACAATCCTCACTCTACCAATGACTTTGGCAAGGACGTTATCCCCGCAATGCTGGAAGCAGGAGTTAAAATGTACGCGTATCGTTTTTCGGGTTATTGGAAAGACGTGGGAACAATTAAGAGTTTGTGGGAAGCCAATATGGATTTGCTCGGCGATGAACCGGAACTTGTCCTGCACGACCCCAGTTGGCGGATCTACTCAGTTAACCAAGATCTTCCACCACATTATATTGGTGAAAAAGCTGCGGTCACAAAATCTTTAGTCAATGAAGGGTGCTTCATTGAGGGAGAGGTAGAGCATTCGGTGGTTTTTCCTGGCGTGGTCGTGGAAGAAGGCAGTGTGGTTAAAGACTCTATATTGATGCCCTATGCCCGGGTTGGGAAAAACGTGAAAATCCATGAAGCCATTATAGATGAATATACCGATGTGGGAGATAATTGTCAAATTGGGTGGGATAGAGGGGAAGAACCACCCAGTTTGTATACGAACGGAAAAGATGCACCGCGAGAGATTACCGTAGTGGGAGAAAAATTGTCTTTGCAAAAAAATACACGCATTTGTAAAGGAACTGTTATAGATCCCTGGAATAGCCAGGACGTCGACCAAAGGGGGTGAGGTAATTGAAAAATGTGATGGGACTGATCAACTTGAATGAACGGGAAGAGCATTTAAAGGATTTGACCTATGACCGCACCCTGGGAGCTGTACATTTTGGAGGCAGATATCGACTGATCGACTTTATTTTATCCAACATGGTTAATTCTGGGATTAAAAATGTGGGGGTCTATCCCCAGAGCAGATTTAGATCTTTAATGGACCACCTACGTTCGGGCAAAGAATGGGACCTGGATAGAAAAAAAGATGGTTTGAATATCCTGCCACCCCCTTATACCAAAGACCACCAAAAAATGTATCATGGTGACCTGGATAAAATATACGCACATCGCGATTATCTATATAACAGCGACCAAGAAGAGTTGATTATTAGCGGTGCCAACATGATTTGCAGCATTGACTTTCGAGAAGTTATTCAATACCACCGGGACATGGAAGCAGATATAACTATGGTTTATACAAAAACAGAAGCAGGGGAAAATGATGAGCTGCCACTAGGGATTAGATTGGCCACGGATATGAATGAACGCGTTGTCTCACTGGAGGTTGAGCCGGAAAATACAAATTTAAACAAAATCGGCATGGAAATGTATGTATTGTCCAAGCCTCTGTTGTTTCAAATCATGAATACTTGCTTATCTAGAGGGGAATATAATTTTGTCAAATCAGGTCTGGTTAAGAATCTCCACAGTTTAAATATAAGAGGGTACTATTTTGATGGGTATGTGGGGAGGATAACTTCATTGACCAATTACTACCAACATAGCCTGGAGCTGCTGTACCCGGTTATATGGCAAGAGCTTTTCTATCAAAATGGGCCCATTTATACCAAAGTGAAAGACGAAGCGCCTACAAAATATTATCACGATTCCCATGTTAAAAATTCTTTGATTGCCAGTGGCTGTATTATAAAGGGTGATGTAGAAAACTCCTTGCTGTTTCGGCGGGTAAAAATAGAAGAAGGGGCTACCGTTAAGAATAGCATTGTGCTTCCCCGCAGTACTGTTCGAGATGGCGCCCGGATAGAAAATGTGGTGCTGGATAAAGATGTTCAAATAAGTAAAGGGAGAGAAATAAAAGGGGAAACCAATTATCCCGTCATAGTTGGCAGAAAATCGGTAATTTAACTCCAGGGAAAATTGGAATTTGTGAGTCAACCAACGTAGTTATTTT
>CAZARY010000089.1:3593-8908 GCA_964487675.1 uncultured Clostridia bacterium
GTAATTTAACTCCAGGGAAAATTGGAATTTGTGAGTCAACCAACGTAGTTATTTTGTAAATTGCCTGCATCCAGTTTGGATTAGATTCATAGGGTTTGAGATAGCGGTTTGAATAAGATTGGGAGATGAGGTGATTATATGAAAGTGTTGTTTGCGGCTTCGGAGGCTGTTCCGTTTGTGAAAACTGGGGGCTTGGCGGATGTTATTGGTACCTTACCGGCTGCTTTAAAAAATTTAAATATTGAGCCGGCCATCATTTTACCTTGCTACAGTGACATTCCAGAAGCATATAAACAGGAAATGGAACTCGTTGGAGAGTTTACTGTTCCCTTGGGTTGGAGAGAGCAACCTACCTTATTATACGGCATTTTTAATCAACAGGTGCCCTGTTATTTTGTGCAAAACGAATATTATTTTGACAGGCCTGGTATCTATGGACATGAAGATGAAGCGGAAAGGTTTGCTTATTTTTCGAGAGCTGTGGTGGAAACTCTACCTTACCTGCACACCTATCCCGATATTATTCACTGTCATGATTGGCATACGGGGCTCATCCCGGTCTATTTAGAGGATTTATATCGACAAGGTGGGGCTAACTCTTCTACAGCCAGTGTTTTTACTATTCACAATTTAAATTATCAGGGCATTTTTCCTCGTGAGGTCCTTGAAGAGGTCCTGGGGTTGGGTCAAGAACACTTTACCATGAATGGCTTGGAATTTCATGGCCAAGTGAACTTTTTAAAGGGTGGGATTGCTTATTCTGATCTAGTCACTACCGTGAGTCCTACCTACGCGAAAGAAATACAGCAATCCACTTTTGGAGAGGGGTTGGATGGGTTTTTGAGACAGAACCAAGATAAAATTTACGGGGTTTTGAATGGTATAGATTATCAAACATACGACCCGGCGACAGACCCTCATCTAAATAAGAACTATGATGCAAACAGCTTGAATAAGAAAAGAGAAAATAAAAAACATTTACAGGAAAGGCTAGGCCTACCGATTTCGGATAAAATACCGGTCATAGGGGTGGTGAGCCGGCTGGTAGCTCAGAAGGGCATGGAACTGATAGCCAGAGTGATTCACGATATTTTGGCTAAAGAGGTGCAAATGGCGGTTTTAGGGAGCGGAGAGTCTAGCTATGAACACTTATTTATTCACATGGAAAAGAAGCACCCTCATAAAATAAAAGCGAATATTAAATATGATGAAGAGCTTGCCAGACAAATCTATGCTGGGGCGGACTTTTTGCTGATTCCTTCATTATTTGAACCTTGTGGATTAAATCAGATGATTTCGCTGAGATACGGAACTGTACCCATTGTCAGAGAAACCGGAGGGTTGAAAGACACTGTTGAACCTTACAATGAATTTACTGGAGAGGGAAACGGGTTTAGCTTTGCCAATTACAATGCCCATGATATGCTGCATACCTTGGAAAATGCGCTTCTATTTTATTACAAGAAGCCTAGATTTAATCGATTGGTCAGACGCGGGATGAAAATGGACTTTAGCTGGAGTCAATCAGCCCGGAAATACAAGGATCTATATTCCCTTATTGTGTGAAAATACTAAATTAGAAGGGGTAGTGATATGTTAACCGTTGATAAAGAGCAATTTAAAAAGGATTTTAAGGAGAAGCTCATTACGTTAAAAGGAAAGGGACTGGAGGATGCCAGTTCTTTTGACTTATATGAAACTTTGGGCAGTGTTATTAAAGATATTGTGGCCAAGTACTGGGTGGCTACAAACCAGCAGTATTATGAAAAAAAGGCGAAGCAAGTATATTATTTTTCTATGGAATTTTTAACAGGACGTATGCTGGAAAAAAACCTGCTCAATATGGGCGCCATTCAGATGGTAAAGCAAGCACTGAACGAAATGGAGATCGAGCTGGAAAGTCTCTATTGGACGGAGCCGGAACCAGGTGTTGGAAATGGTGGATTAGGACGCCTTGCTGCTTGTTTTTTAGATTCATTGGCTTGTATGGAACTCCCTGGACACGGGTGTGGTATACGATATAAATATGGCCACTTTCAACAAAAAATTGTAGATGGATACCAGGTAGAACTCCCTGATAACTGGCTAAAAGAAGGAAATATTTGGGAGATTAGAAAGTCTGATAAAGCGGTGCATGTAAAATTTGGCGGTACCGTAAAAGAATATATTGGAAAAGATGGAAAACAAAAATTTGAACTAGAAAATTATGACCGGGTATTGGCAGTGCCTTACGATATACCTATGGTTGGTTATCATAATAACACTGTCAACAACCTCAGGCTTTGGAATGCAGAGGCTGCATTTAAGGATTTTGATTTTTCAACGTTTAATCATGGAGAATATTTGAAAGCGGTAGAGTCTAAATACAATGCGGAAGCAATCAGCCAAATTCTATATCCAGATGATACCCACTCAGAAGGACGTTTGCTCAGGCTAAAGCAAGAATACTTTTTGGCTTCGGCTGGTGTACAAAGCGTTTTGCGAACTTTCAAGAAAAAAAATAAGTCCATTTATGATTTTCCCGAGAAAGTGGCAATTCATATTAATGATACCCATCCGGTCTTAGTGATCCCTGAGATGATGCGGATACTTATGGACGAAGAAGGACTTGACTGGGAAGAAGCTTGGCAGATCACGATAAAAACCTGTTCATTTACCAATCACACCCTGATGGCTGAAGCTTTGGAAAAATGGCCTATTGATGTATTACAGCCCTTGTTGCCGCGCATTTATATGATCATTCACGAGATCAATGAACGCTTTACGCGGCAATTATGGAGCCATTACCCCGGGCAATGGGATCGAATCCATGATATGGCGATTATAGCCGATGGGTATATCAAGATGGCCCACCTGGCTGTGGTGGGGTCCCACAGCACAAATGGTGTGGCAAAGCTTCATACAGAGATTTTAAAAAGAGAAGAACTGAATAAATTCTATCAATTTTTCCCGCACAAATTCAACAACAAGACCAATGGGATCACCCACCGCAGATGGCTGCTCAAGTGTAATCCGGGTTTAGCGAATGTGATAACGGATACCATTGGGGAAAGCTGTATTAAGCATCCAGACGATCTAGTTGAACTGCGGAAATATGCAAATGACCGGAATGTTCAAGAAGATGTTAAAAAGGTGAAACAGGAAAATAAAGCCCGTTTAGCCCATCAAATTAAAGAAAGCTACCAGGTGGAAGTCGATCCCAAGAGTATTTTTGATGTGCAGATTAAAAGGCTCCACGGGTATAAGCGGCAGCTGATGAACGCACTGCATATCCTGCACCTTTATAACGAACTCAAAGACAATCCGAACTTAGATATTTATCCCCGGACGTTTATTTTTGGTGCTAAAGCAGCTCCTGGGTATTATCAAGCCAAATTAATCATTAAGTTGATTAATAGTATTGCGGCATTGGTCAATAATGACAAAGCCATTCAGGACAAACTCAAAGTGGTATTCATGGAAAATTACAACGTAAGCTTGGCAGAAGAAATAATCCCAGCGGCAGATGTGAGCGAACAAATTTCGACGGCCAGCAAAGAAGCTTCAGGCACGGGAAATATGAAACTCATGATGAATGGTGCCCTCACATTGGGAACTCTAGATGGCGCTAATGTGGAAATCCGAGAAGAAGTGGGAGATGAAAATATTATCACCTTTGGTTTAACCGATGAAGAAGTGCTTAACTACTACCGCTATGGTGGTTATAATTCTTGGGATATTTACCACCAGGATGACCGGGTAAAACGAGTCATGGATCAATTGGTGGATCATATACTCCCGGCGCCGCCCGGTGAGTTTAAAAATTTATATGATTCACTCCTGCATAATAATGATGAGTTTTTTGTGTTGAAAGATTTTGGCCCTTATACAGAAGCTCAAAAAGAAGTTGAAAAAATGTATCGCCAGCATCAGAATTGGGTTAAAAAATCTATTATCAATATTGCTCATTCGGGTCAATTTTCTAGCGATCGCACTATCCAGGAATACAGCCAGGGGATTTGGGAGTTGAAAAGCGAACCAATTATTACAGAGGAGGAATTATAAGTTTGGAATTGTTTCATCACAGCCAAAGCGAATTGTATCGAAAACCTTTTGGGGCGGCGCCATGTGCTGAAAAGGTCAAATTGCGTCTACAGGTTGTACTTGAGAAGCATGAACGGTTAGATAACATCTCCCTGGTGATGATACTGCCGCAGGGTTCGACTCAACATATAAACATGGAACGGCTAAACGATTCTTTTCCTGTTCAATCACATCTGGGAAAATGGGGGCAGGCCCCAGGCAAATCCGACAGTGCACTTCGTGGCAGTCAGGATAAAATGGTTTACTGGTACGAAGCTGCAATCACTCTACCCGAAACCCCTGGCTTGGTGCGGTATTATTTTTTCATCCAAAAGGACGAGGGAATACAAGTTTTTTACGGAAACAACTCTGAAGCATTTGGAGGGGAAGGTTTGGCGTATAGAGAAGAGCCTATTCCCTATCAAATCACAGTTTTCCACCCTGAGACGTCTACTCCGCACTGGCTAAAAGAAGGGGTGTTTTACCAGATATATGTGGACCGTTTTTATAATGGCACAGAGGATGGGAGTGTACTTTCCCCCCGGGAAAACAGCTTAATTCATGCAAGTTGGAGCGGTTCTCCGGTCTATGTCAAAGACTGTGATACAGGCGCAGTTATAAAGTGGGACTTTTTCGGGGGCAATCTTCTCGGCATTATAAAAAAACTGCCCTATTTAAGGGATTTGGGTGTTACAATTTTATATTTGAACCCGGTATTTGATGCGCCAAGCAATCACAAGTACGATACTGGGGATTATCTTAACATTGACCCTATGTACGGAGACAATGAAGTATTTCAAACGCTGTGCAAAACTGCTTGGGAATATGGGATCCGGGTTATTTTAGATGGCGTGTTCAGCCACACCGGACATGATAGTATTTATTTTAATAAATTTGGAAACTATAATAGCCTGGGTGCCTATCAGTCAAAAGAGTCGCCCTATTATTCCTGGTACCGCTTTCGTGAGCACCCGCATGATTATGAAGCCTGGTGGGGCATTGATGACCTTCCCAATGTGGAGGAAATGGAACCTTCTTATCGGGACTTTGTCATCCATAACAAGGACAGTGTCATAAAAACATGGCTCCGGCGTGGTGCTTCTGGTTGGCGGTTGGATGTGGCTGATGAACTGCCGGACGCTTTTATAAAAGAAATGCGGCAGACATTAAAGCGGGAGGACAAAGACTCCGTTTTAATCGGAGAAGTTTGGGAAGATGCTTCCAATAAGATTAGTTATGGTAATCGCCGGGAA
>CAZARY010000090.1:0-8884 GCA_964487675.1 uncultured Clostridia bacterium
TTGGTGCGTTATATTGAAAACTTGGTAATGGATGAAGAAAAAGATCCTGAAAGAGCGAAAATGCTTTATAATCGGCTTTATCAAGCTAAAATGGATCTGGAGTTGGTTTTGGACATAGAGGAAAAAGATTACGTTTCCTGGGTCCATATGCGGTTCCCTTCTGGGATTGCAGCAGACAAAAGCCCGAGCAGGACGTTAAGGGACGCCTATGGGACGAAGCAGTCGGGGGATTACTTAGAAAAGAATGTGGATTTTTTTGATGTTTCTCTTTGCAGCAGTCCCATTGAGGTCAATGATTTGCTGCAGGAATACTTGTTTCAAGAAATAAATAATGGCATTTTGACTTCAGCCACGCTTTCCATTGAAGGTGGATTTAATTATTACCTACAGCAAGTAGGGCTGGAAACGGAAGAAAAAGTTGTGACGATGAAATTAGCTTCTCCTTTCCATTATGATCACCAAGCAGCAATTTTTGCACCTTTAGACTTTCCAGTACCACGAACTGAAGCCTTTGCCCATCAGCTTCCTGAAGCCATTCACTACATCATAAAAGCAGCAGGCGGGAAAACACTTGTTTTGTTTACCAGCTATCAAATGATGTATCATGTATATAAATGTCTTAAAGAAGAAGTGCCTTTTCAATTATTATGCCAAGGCGTGCACCCTAAAAACTTTCTTTTATCAGAATTTCAAAGAGATATTTTTTCTGTCCTTTTGGCCACTAATAGCTTTCGAGAAGGCGTTGATGTTCCGGGAGAAGCGCTCCAAGTGGTCATTATGGATAAGCTCCCTTTTTCTGTACCCGATGACCCTCTCTTTCAGGCAAAGAAAGAGAAGTTGTTGAACCAGGGGGAGAATGTATTTATTACATTTAGCTTGCCTGAGGCCGTATTACGAGTAAAGCAAGGGTTTGGGAGATTAATAAGGCATCGTCAGGACTCTGGAGTTTTTGTACTGCTAGACAGCAGAGTTATGACGAAACCCTATGGAAACCGGTTTCTCAATTCACTCCCTTCTGCGCCTTTATACAACAGGTGGGACCAACTTGATAAGGCCCTGAAAAATCTCACTTCTTAAACGCTTCAATGTAAATAATTAACTAGATTTATATTGGTTAAAAAAATCGAATGAGTCTAACTTTTGTAGGGTGACTTACAATCCATTGCATCTATTGACATAGGAGCTTCGGATGTGTATGATTAAATTGAGTCAATAATAGGATTATACCAGCTAACATCAATGATCGGGAGGAGTAAGCAGGGGACCCTTCATAGAGAGGGACACCTAGGCTGAAAGTGTCCCAGGGGAATCTGCTGAAGGTCGCCCGGGAGATGATAGCCTGAAATTTCAGTAGGGCTTATGCGGTCGGTTCCGTTATGCCGAGAGTGCTCCTACAAAGAGCGCAGAAGAGCGCATAGGAGAAGAAAGGTGGCACCGCGGAAATATGCCCTTCCGTCCTTTTATGAGGATGGAAGGGCTAGATTATTTTTGGAAGGGGGGATTTAGAATTGGCTGTCAATGATCTTTCTAAGGTTTATAACCCTGAAATGGTTGAACAAAAATGGTATGAAAGGTGGATAGAGGCGAACGCCTTTCAAGCTGCATGCGATGAGAGAGATAAATTTTCGATTGTGATTCCACCGCCAAATGTGACTGGATCACTTCATATGGGCCATGCGCTGGATAATACCTTACAGGATGTGCTGGTTCGATATCGCCGGATGCAGGGATACGATACCCTATGGATGCCGGGGACAGACCACGCTGGGATTGCTACGCAAACCAAGGTGGAAGAACATATTGCAGAAAGAGAAGGATTGACAAAGTACGATCTGGGGAGGGAAAAATTTTTAGAGAAAGTTTGGGCTTGGAAAGAAACGTATCACCAGAGAATCACCGATCAATTAAAAAAATTAGGAGTGTCGGTGGATTGGTCAAGAGAAAGATTTACTATGGACGAGGGGTGCAGTCGGGCGGTGCGTGAAGTGTTTGTCACGCTTTATGAAAAAGGACAAATCTATCAGGGAGATTACATTATCAATTGGTGTCCAAGATGTTATACTGCTTTATCTGATATAGAAGTGGAGCATGAAGAAGAACAAGGGAGTCTGACACACATTAAGTATCCTTTAATAGATGAGACATCTGGAGAAATTTTAGATGAATATATTTCTGTAGCTACGACCAGGCCGGAAACAATGCTGGGAGATACTGCAGTAGCTGTGCACCCCGAGGACGAAAGATATCAACACTTAATTGGGAAAAAGGTTTTGCTCCCTTTAATGGAGCGAAAAATATATATTGTTGCCGATGAATTCGTGGATCCATCTTTTGGTTCAGGTGCTGTTAAGGTGACGCCTGGGCATGATCCCAATGATTTTGAAATGGGAGTGCGGCACGAGCTTGAAAATATTGCTGTTATCGGCAAAGATGGGAGGATGACTGAAAGAGCAGGAAAGTATGCGGGCATGGACCGGTATGCTTGCAGAGAAGCTGTTTTAAAGGACCTGGAACAAGAAGAACTCATTATCTCTAGCGAAACCCATACCCATGCCATAGGTCACTGTCATCGGTGCGACACGGTGATCGAACCTTTGGTGAGCAGGCAGTGGTTTGTGAAAATGAAAGAACTGGCTGACCCTGCTATCAAAGTAGTGGATGAAGGTAAAGTAAGGTTTGTTCCTCCCAGATTTGAAAAGATTTATCGGAATTGGATGGAGAATGTGAAAGACTGGTGCATTTCGAGGCAAATATGGTGGGGACATCGCATTCCTGCATGGTACTGTGAGTGTGGTGAGATAATTGTAAGCAATGAAGACCCAGATGAATGTCCGGCTTGCGACAGCGATGAGCTAGAACAAGACCCGGATGTGTTGGACACCTGGTTTAGTTCAGCGCTTTGGCCGTTTTCCACCATGGGCTGGCCTGATAAAACACCGGAACTTGATAAATTTTATCCCACGAATGTGCTTGTAACGGGTTATGACATCATATTTTTCTGGGTAGCTAGAATGATTTTTATGGGATTAGAATTTATGGAAGAACGTCCTTTTGATGATGTTTTTATTCATGGGCTTGTCAGGGATGCTTATGGTAGAAAAATGAGTAAATCCTTGGGAAATGGTATTGATCCCATAGATGTTATAGATGAATACGGTGCAGACACCTTACGATATACGCTGGTTACAGGAATCACTCCGGGCAATGACATGCGCTTTTCCTACGACAAGGTAGAGGCAAGCAGAAATTTTGCAAATAAAATTTGGAATGCGTCTCGGTTTGTGCTGATGAATCTTTCAGATTATACTCCTATAGATGATTTATATGCATACAAACAAGCGTTAAGCTTAGCCGATCGATGGATTTTACACCGCACAAATGAAGTGATCGAAGATGTCACACGCTTACTAAATAAATATGAACTGGGTGAGGCATCAAAAGTTTTATATGATTTCACATGGTCGGAATTTTGCGATTGGTATATAGAAATGTCTAAGGTTAAGCTCTATCACGGAAATCAAAATGAAGCTGCTATAGCTCAAGAAGTGCTGATCCGAGTGCTTGATACCATATTGAAATTGCTGCACCCGTTTATGCCTTTTGTATCAGAAGAGATAAGAGAGAAGCTGCCGCACACCAAGGCACTTTTAGTGACTGATAATTGGCCTATTGTGGATGCTAGATGGCAAGATGCACAAAGCTTTGAGGAGATGGAGCAGATCATGGAAGCGGTGAGATCAGTTCGGAATTTGCGCAGCGAATTAAACTTGGCGCCTCAAACAGAATCCCCGGTCATTATTTTGGCAGAAAATGAAAATGAATACACTTTATTCAACACCTACAAAGATTATTTTAAATTTTTAACCAATGCTGAACCTGTTGAGGTTGAAAAAGAGGTCTCGTCTAAACCAGGTAAAGCACTTTCATCGGTGGTAAAAGGAGCTGAAATCTACTTACCTTTAGAAGGGTTGGTTAACTTGGAAGAAGAGATAAAAAGGTTAGAGGAGAAGAAAAGGGAGCTCGAAGAAGAAGTTGCTAGAGTGGAAAGCAAACTTGCCAATGAAAGCTTTGTCAATAAAGCCCCCGAAGAAGTTGTTGAAAAAGAAAAGGAAAAACAGAGGGATTATTGGGACCGGTTAACGAGAGTGAAGCAAAGGCTGGAAACAATGATTTCCATGAGAAACAAATAAATCCAGAATGCTATATGATACCTAGTTTTAGGGCTACTGAGAAAATTTGAGAGCAAAGCAGGGGTGTGTTCATGGACGGAAAAGCAGCAGTAGAATGGATCTTGAATTTGGAGCGATTTGGTTCAAAACCGGGGTTGGAAAGAATGAAATGGCTGCTGGCTAGATTGGGTAATCCAGAACAAGCCATTCCTGCTGTTCATGTAGCCGGCACAAATGGGAAAGGATCTACCTGTCATATTTTATCAGAGATGCTCACCCGGCATGGTTACCGGGTGGGCTTATTTACTTCTCCATTTGTTTATGATTTTTGTGAACGTATTACAATAAATAATCACGCTATCAATTTGGAATGGATCGGACGGATCACTGACCAGATTAAGCCGTTAGCTGAAAAAGCTGAGCAAAGCAGTCTAAAACATCCTACTCAGTTCGAGGTTATCACTGTGCTGGCATTTTGTTACTTTCGCTATCAAAAACCCGATTTGGCAATTTTAGAAACAGGACTTGGGGGAAGGCTGGACGCCACTAATGTCATTGATCCTGAGATTTCTATTATTACCAGCATAGGCTATGACCATATCGGGGTGTTAGGCGAAACTTTAGAGGAAATAGCCAGGGAAAAAGCGGGAATCATAAAGAAAAATAGGCCGGTTATCATTGGTTTTTCACCTAATGCAGAAGGATTTGAAGAAATTGCTCGCCGAGCCAGCTATTGTGATGCGCCATTATACAGGCTGGGAGAAGAATTTTGCATAAAAAACGTACGAAAATCCGGTAAACATTATGTGTTTGATTACTATGGGGTTGAAAAAAATTTAAAAAGCATAAAGCCAAGATTACTTGGAGAAAAACAACTGACAAATGTTAGCCTTGCCCTGGCTGCCGCTGAGATTTTAAATAGTTTAGATAAAAATAAAGGTGATGCTTGCCGTATTTGTTGGGATGATAATAAACTATACGCAGCCGTTTCAGAGGTGCAGGTACCTGTGAGGTTAGAATTAATCACTGCCAAGCAATATACGAGCAGTAAAGTATTCCAAGAGAACTTTGCATCTATTATCACGCAGTATCAGAAAAATAAAATTTTTACTGGGCCTGATATTATTCTTGATGCCGCCCATAATCCAGAAGCTGTAGCGAATTTAATGAAGGAGCTAACATTTTTTAAACAGGCTTCCCATCACCAAAGCAAAGTCGTTTTTTTGTTCGGCATTTTAGGTGACAAACCCGTGGAAAGAATTATTGCCAATTTTCATGAAAGGCCCGACCTTTTGATTGCAACCTTGCCGGAAAATGCTAGGGCCCTGGATCCAGAGCGATTGGTCCAAATCCTAAAAAAGGAAAAAAATGAATGGCAGGCTAAAGAGGTTTCAATGGAGGTGGAGCGTGATGTAACCAGCGGCATGGAGAAAGGTTTGTTAGCAGCTGGTGAGAATGGATTGGTTGTGGTTTTTGGTTCTTTTTATTTGACTGTAAAAGTCAGAAAGCTGCTTTTAGATGAGTAGATAATAGATGAGCAAAGATGGATTAATTCGGCTATTTTGAATCATCCGAATTAAGCTTTGCCACAAAAATTGTTGCTCATATTTAAACATCAATCATCAATTGGGGACCTGGTAAACTGATAAGGTGCTTTGCTTAAATCTGACTTGCTCACGTAGGATTCCCGCACAATGGTATCTGATTTGGCAATCCAGGCGCTGACAAAACAAGTTATAGTGGCCGGCTTTAAAAGTTCTATGCCAAAAATTTCAGCGGCTAGGAGCGTTGTAGTCACTGGAATATGAGCGGCACTCCCTAACAGAGCAACGCTTGATGCACTAATGATGGCCACAGGGTAGGGATAAGCCACGATTCTAGAAATAAAAGTGCCAGCTAGGGCCCCAATGGTTAAGCTTGGAGCAACCACCCCACCGCTGGCACCGGACCCAGCGGTGAATGCGGTGGCAGCTATTTTCCCCACCAGCATAAGGAAAATCAAAGTAATGGGAAATGGTTCTTCCAACGCTAATTTTTCTACAATGTCAATTCCGCTCCCCATAATATGAGGGGTCGCAATAAGTGCAGTAATGCCGGTGAATATCCCTCCCAAGGCGGTTTTAATGTAAGGTGGAATATTCAACTGCGAATTGAAATGTTCATACCCATACAACGATTTGATGAAAACCAGACTGATACAGCCAATAAAAATCCCTACGCCAATAAAAAATAGAATATCTCTATTGGGAATAAAGACAAAATCTTCAGGAGGATGAAATTCGAACAACCGAGTTTGGCCGAGCAAAATAGAGTAAACGTAATAAGCGGTGATACTAGAAAGTAAACCCAAGAACAGGTTGTTGTATTCCATGTCATCCCGGTAAAGCACCTCTGTACCAAAAACACCCCCAGCAATGGGTGCGGTAAAGATAGACCCAAATGCTGCACTCATCCCGCAGATTGCTAATTTGCGCATATCGGTTAATTTAAGCTTTAGTGTTCTGGATACGAAATAAGCCAATCCACCACCCATTTGTACTGCGGGACCTTCCGGCCCGGCGGATCCGCCAAACGCTATTGTAAAGATACTAGCCACCAGTTTCACCGGTACGGTTAAGAGGCTTACCTTTCCCCATCTATTATTATAAGCACTAATGATCGCATCAGTGCCATGACCGGCTGCTTCAGGGGCTAAAGTTGAGGTAATGACACCGCTGATGAAAAGTCCTATAACTGGCAAAATAAAAAACCAGTGAGTCTCCATGAACGGGGTCATGAATGCCACGCTCCGTGTTAAAAGCCCATAAAAGATCATCGCTGCCAAGCCAACCACAATGCCAACCAGTATTGAAAGAATAGACCATTTAATTATGTAAATAGTGTACTGAATGACGTTTGCATTAAAAAACATTTTCTTGTCCACAGTATCACCTACCTACTTAATAGCCTTAAATCTATCAATATTTCTTTTCTCTAACCCATGTTATGACTTCATCATTGGCATGAATGTTTTCAATTTCACTTGGCAGGTAATATTTATCGTTTCTGTAAACCAAAACTGGATAATATTTACTTCCCATAATATTGCTGAACTCTTCGGGATCTGTATCAATCAGTTTTGGTTCTTCTTCAGCTGTGACTTTTCTTAATTCAATATCCAAGTGGAGCTTGTGAATCAAGTGGGTGATGTCCACCCCGGTTAGGCGGGTGACCATTTGAGCTGTTAATGAATTTGTTGGGTCAATGACATTTTCAAGTCCTATAAGGTTGCATAAATCCAAATATTCTGGGTCGCTCACTCTTAAAATTACATTAGGGATCCCTAAGTTCTTTGCTGCTTTTGCAGCTAAAAGGTTTTTTTGATCTTCCCCTGTAACCGCGATAAAGGCGTGGGTATTTTTTGTTTTGGCTTCTTCTATTGAACCTGGAAAAATGGCTTTGCCAAAAACAATTTCTACATGAGGAAACATTTCTGAGACCAATTCGCATTTTTTAGGATCGGGGTCAATCACGGTAATTTTATGTCGTCGGTGGGGACGGAAAAGTTCAATAAGCTTTCTTCCAGCTTTGCCCGCACCGGCTATTATGATATGCACAACATCACCCCCTAAAACTATTAGAGTTCATTTGCTTTATTTTGATAAGTTACCCCTGCCCTTAAATAGTTGAATAAGACCAATAGAAAAGCATCTCTGCGAATTGTAGAAAAATCCTTACCCCAAAAATAAAACCGGCTTTCGTTTCACCGGTTGTCATTATTTATAAAAGGGAAACAGAACACCCGGTTCTTTTAGTAAAAACTTATCACCCTTAGTATGAATGCGCTGCAATATGAATGCGCTGCTAAATAAAAGCATTATATATCCCCAGAATATTCCAGTCAATCTCGAAGCCAGCGGAGCTGCGATGGTGAGACGCGAGCGTCCATTATTGTTAAATATTCTTCCGTTGTGGAAAGATACTTATGCCCCAACAATTTGCTCACCTTTTCAATATCTCCAGTTTTTTTGTATGCATCTACTGCAAAAATATGCCTGAGCGTGTGGGGTGAAATTCTTTTTAAAATCCCTGCTCTTCTGGCATGACGTTTTAAAATTGATTCTACATAAGCGCCTGGCATTTTTCTACCAGATAATGTGGTAAAAACGAAAACACTGCGGCCCCTCTTTCTCGATTGATATCTGTACCAATCTTGCAAAAGTTTGACATCGGCCAACCTGAGTACCAGCTCTCTGCGTGCTGTTCCATTACTTTCTATAATGATGAGGGATTTACCATCCAAATTCAAGTCTTCCCATTCAAGGTGGATCAACTCGTACAACCTCAGCCCGTAGTTTAAAATAAAATTCATAAGCAAGGTATCTCTTACGCCAACGGCGGTTTTTCTATTTGGACTTTTTAGCAAAGTATTTTGTTCTTCTCTATTAAGCGAAACGGGTAATGAAAGCAGCAAGGTTATCACCACCTTTAAAACCTCATACACTTCTGTGGTAAGTCTATTTTAACCTGTTACAAAGGTTTTGACAATAAAAAAACGCGCTTCAAATTTTATAAATCTAGCTTAAATTGATAACCATTTGCTAATTTATTCTTAGTTACTATTGTTCCATATATATTATAATATTTATCTAATCCTTCTGCTTGGCTTAATTTATTACAAAACATTACTGCATCATACCAAGTTAGAATCTCTACTGGTCTATTCTCTGTATTTC
>CAZARY010000091.1:0-3237 GCA_964487675.1 uncultured Clostridia bacterium
TTTCCACATGTGTTTTCTTTTGGAAAAAAAGATGGGGGCTTTCCTTAAGTAATTCAGTTTTAATTAAATTCGGAAAAATTTCTCGAGATCTACTTATAACCGCTTCTCCAGGAAAAAGTACGTCATTTTCAGCTGCAATAACTAAAGTGGGCGATGAATAATTTTTCAGTTCTTTTTTTGTTGCATTTTTTGGCATTTCTGCTTTAACTTTAACATGTTTGAACACTGCTTCAATCATTTCTAAAGTATCTTCGTCAATTTCTTTTGAATTTGTCATTGGTTCTATAGCTTGTATAAGGTTCTCTCGATTTGAAAGCAACTGGTACCTGATCATAGGAAGTCCAAGCTTTGCAATTATTTTTAATAGTGAACAATTGGCAATACCTGAGGGCACTACAAATGCACCCTTATTTATTAAGTGCGGGGCATAAGTTGCTAATTTAACTAATATGCCTCCCCCATATGAGATCCCAATACAATTAGCACTTTCGAAATTTAACCCCGATATTACATCAGCTGCCCATTGCCCATAGCTATAATCTTTAGAGGATAATGTTTTTTGAGCACTATAACCTGGATGGCCGATGGTGTCTGGCGCAAATATCTGAAATGTTTTTAATAAAGGGAGAAAAAACTTCAAATTATACGGGTTTAGTGAGTTGCCACCATGAAAAATCAATAGCTTTTTCTTTTCATTTGAACCGACCACTAGTACATTTGTGTCTCCAAATCTAGTTACAACATTTTGCATATCATGTGCAACATCCAACTGTGCCAACTGTCTATCATAAATATCTAATAATACATCCTTGCCGTGTTCAGTTTTGTATATTGAATGAATTGACACGAATAGACCTCCTACCTCAATAACACAGGGTTCTCAAACACCCTTTTCGTTGGACCTTTTTTTCTACCCTTTTCTTGTGTATCGATGCCTCCATAAACTATGCAGAACACCCCGATTTTTTAAATGTAAAGTTCTTATAAACATGGCAATTTGGAGAAATTTTAGGTAGGCAAAGAAGGCCATTTTACGGACTAAGCGCTCCAGCTTATTGCAAAGAGAATGATAAATTATACCTGGGTGAAGGGTTAGAATATATGTCAATACTATATATAGCAACCTATATATAGCAACCGGCCAGCAAAAAAATGTGTTTCATTCTAGCTGCTTATTATCAAATAAAGCACGATAACCACTAACAGTGGTATTGCTATTTTGGGGTTTCAAAGCATATTTACCCCTCCTCATCTAAAATCATAATTTTTCATTAAATTCTAATAATCAAGGCACTTATATTGATACTAACACCTTTCGTCTTTTTTTAAAACTTCAGTTCAAATTGCAATTTGAACTGAAGTTATTCTTCATCAGTTTCTTGATCTGGTTCAGGTGGATATGAATAGCTATCGCTTACATGTAAATCATCTTTATCATCAGTGAAATAAACTGGCTCTAGCTTCGATTTATTTATTTTAAAATTAAAAACGTCATGCCTTTGATAACTCCCTGAAATGTCGTGTATCCCCTTTAAAGAAATTTCACTTGAAATATCACATTCAGCATAGACGATTCCTTCCCTATTGTCTTTAATTACCTCACTGCAAAAAACGCCCGAAGGACCAATAATCATCGAACCTCCATATGTGAGATCATCCAGCAAATTTCGAATTTCTTTTTTGCCCATAGACAATATTTCATAACCTTCTTCGTCAAGCGCCTGAGACGACACAACAGTAAACACCTTACCTTCATAAGACATAGAGCAAGCGCGAACATAAAGCGTATCAAAATAGTCCTGGCCACCTGATGGATTGCGTGAAGTAGGGAAAAAAGGAGGGTACGTGGAAATATGAATTTGTTCCCCTTGAGAAATGAGTGCGTATTTGGCGAGTGAATTGGTATTTTCTCCACAAATAAGGGCGCCGATACGACCTATTTCTGTATCATACACGTTCAGCGTTGAGCCGTCACCAAATGCCCACACAAGTTTTTCTGACCAAGTTGGAAGCAATTTTCTATGCCGAGCGATCATATTTCCATACCGGTCAAAAATAAGGTTTGTATTCCACATGACACCGATACTTTGTCTAGGTGCTTTTTCAGAAATCCCGATTGACAAAAAAACCTTATTATCTTTTGCGATTTGCTGAAGTTCATAAAAAGCAGGACTTGGCACTTCGATTGAATTATCAACCATTTTTTTAAATAATGCATGTTGATCTATAGGGGCATGCAAATGTACCCACGAAGGAAATCCAGGGATAAATGTTTCAGAAAATACAAGTAGGTCAGCCCCATTAGCTTTTGCTTCTTCTGTCAGCGTGCGCACTTTCTTCAAGGTAGCATCCCGATCGAAATAAACAGGCGCTGCTTGAACTGCTGCAATTGTGGGTTTTGGATAAACCTCATTTAACATTGTTACCAGCTCCTAATCCATGAAAAACTAAGTTCTTGCCATCACTTATATTCCATAAACTTTTTCGTTTCATAAGCCACACTTTCACCCATGAATTTTTCCACCACATATAAAGCCATTTCTATACCAGAAGCAACCCCCGCTGAAGTGATAATCTCCCCTTCATCCACCACTTTTTGATCTCTGACAACTGTGACCTCAGGATAACCCGCAGCCAGTTTATCCAGGCTTTTATAATGAGTCGTTGCTTTTTTGCCATTCAACAAACCTGCTTCTGCCAACAAAAGCGCCCCCGTGCACACAGATGTAATCAGGGTATTATCCCGTTGCCGGTTTTGGATGAATTCTATTAAATAATGATTGTAAATCTCCTTTCTCACCCCTAGTCCACCAGGAACTACAATGATGTCAAAATGGTTCATTTGCTCTATATTTTCAAATGTGTCATCCGGTTTTACTTTAAGCCCATATCTGCACTTGATTAACTTGTCATTTTCTGCAATCGTTTTCACTTCAAATGGCGTTTGCGCACTTGTATCGTACGACTGTCCGGGAAAACGGCTCACTGAAAATACTTCATACGGTCCTGTAAAATCTAAAACTTCTACCTCATCAAAAATAATAACCCCCACTTGATATTGTTTTTCCAAGTTAAACACCTCTTGTTAATATTCTCCACCTTCGATTATCCCAGCCTGCTCTAAGCTTCCGTTCCAGAAATATGCATAAGCATCAACGGTGTGCCCGGTGTGTTCGGAATAATCAATGTGCTCGGAACAATCGGTTTGCTCTGAGTAACCGGTCTGCTCGGTGGGCT
>CAZARY010000091.1:3337-8881 GCA_964487675.1 uncultured Clostridia bacterium
GTGGGCTTAGTATGCTCGTTTTTATACACCTTTATCAGCTTTCTAATATATAGACTATTGTCAATGTCGTTTTCATCATAACCTTCCAAACGATCGATTATATTCAAAGCCAACTGGTAATAATCTGGATCAATAAACATAAGTTCACCTTTTATTATATCATCTCCTTCTACAAGCCCTGGAATCCCTCCTAGGTCGTATAATTTACCTTTCGTTGCAGCAGGCAGTTCTTTTGTGGTGTACTCCTTAATCAATCGATAATTGCCATAACCGTTTTTTAATGTTCCATAAACAAATACGGGATACTTCATCATTTGATTAAAAGACCTTGTTCATTTAAAAATTCTTTTATGTGAGGTCTGAGTTCATCACTTATAATATCACTAACTTTTTCTGACCATGTTTCTTCTTTTAATTTTTCTTTACTTGACCTCTTTTTATAGTATGCTTTCATTTCTTCATCATACTGCCTAATCTTATCTAATTCATCTTGATCCTCATAATAATTTTCTTTAAAAATTGATTCTAAGGGTAGACGAGGTTTTAACAAAGGTTTTTTCGCAGGAAAACCCAACGACATACCAAAAACGGGAAACACCAGTTTGGGGATATTCAAGAGTTCACAAATTTTTCGAGGGTCATTTCTTATCCCACCCACATAAACACCCCCTAAACCTTGCGATTCAGATATAAGCATAACGTTTTGAGCAAACAAGGCAGTATCAATTATTGCAGTAATCAACAACTCAGTATACTCATGCTTCATTTCTTTCAAATGGGATTTGCTGACCAAATTTAATCTGTATAGATCTGCGCAAAACACGAGAAAAAAATGAGATTCTACAACATGTGTTTGATTACACACTTCACTAATACTTCGTTTTATTGTTTTGTCAGTCACGTGAATCACTGAATACGCTTGTAGATTTTTTGATGTTGAGGCTTGCTGTGCAGTCTTTACAATATCTTGTATATTTACATGATTATTCGGTTCTTTAGCTTTTTCAAATTCCCTAATCGACCTATGAGATTTAATTAACTTCAAAATATCCAATTATATCCCCCCAAAATGTTCAAAATAATAAATCATCAATTTATCCAATCAATTTACAAACTAAGAACATTGCACAATCACTGGCAAATCCAACCACAAGTTTGCCTTTAATATTTATCTCTAACGCCGTGTAAAAATTTTCTGAAGATCAGAGGCAATCACCTCAGCGTTGCTTGGGTTCAAAATCTCGCTTTTTTCGCCGCTTTTGCTTCTACCCACTAGCCATCATTGTACATGTGTTTAAATTCCATCTCTATGACCTGCTTGAACCTCCTTTTGTTACTTCCATTGCTTAGATAAAGCACCTGATAAGTTTAGGTCACTTGCACAGTTTAGGTTGCTTGCAAAGCTTTTGGATTATAATTTTAACCGCAAAGACAAAGAAGAAAAAACCTTGCTTTATCCATCGTTACACATCATTTACCACTTGCCAACCCATTGAAGACCTTACATGGTTTTTCGATAAACAACACTTTTTACCTGCAAAGTTATTATATTATTGAATGGAAAAAATAATTATTTAATGTTTTAATCCTTTACCCTTTTACTTCAGGCATTGTCGAGTTAGCATATGGCATAACCACAACTTCTGCATTTTCTCCTGCTTTTTTTATTGCATTATCATACGCTTCTTCTAACGTCATAAATGGCTCAAAAAAACAAGTTTTCACAGTTTCTTTAGGTATAACTGAAATTAAGGAAGCATTAGCTCTCTGTAAAACTTGGCAAATTACTGCAGCTTTATGTGCACCCAGAATAAATTCCTCAAGAATCCAATCAATAGGTTTTTCAATTGTTTTAGCCTTTAGCATCCAATCAGCAAAAGTTTCATCTCCAAGGCCTTCTCTACATTCTGCTAACAAAATAATTGTGCCTCCATCTTTAACTGCATAGCTAGCGTTTTCTAGCCCTTTTTGTGCCTGATATAAATTAACGTCTTTAGGATAACCCCCAGCTGAAGCTATTACTATATCACCTTTTTTAGGGATTTCATACTTATACATATCATCTACATACTTAACTCCTTCACGGTGAGCATTTATCGGATGTCCAGCAACTGATTTGACTATTTCTTTCTTTGTATTCAATACTACATTGAGGATAAACTGAACACATGCCATTTCGCCAATTTCCTCAATATCGTCCCTCAATGGATTTCCTTCAATTTTACCTGGAGCAGTTCCAGACTTAAACTTCATTTCATGATTTTTTTGAATAGTAGCTTTACTACACACTCCTGGCATGAGGGCTTTATGCCCACCACTATAACCAGCTCTGTAATGTAATTCCAAGTTTCCTGTTCCTATAATCAAATCAGATTCATAAACAGGTTTGAGAACTTCTATGGGAGTTCCTTGAGAGCTAGTCCCGATATTAATGCAGTTATCTAATTCATGATCAACACAATTAATCCTATTATAAATTTCTTCCCCTACTAAAGCTTTTTTTTCCTCTTCAGTATGCTCTCTGTGATAACCAAGCCCAAAATACACCGTTATATTTTCATCCTCCACTCCAGCTTCATTAAGTTCATCTAATAAAGGTGGAATTATTTTATAGCTAGGAGCTGGTCTAGTCATGTCACTAGCTAAGATGGCGACATTGTTTTTATTTTCAGCTAGTTCTTTTAAAGACGGTGAATCTATGGGCTGATCTAGAGATTTTCTTAACTCTTGTTGTTCGTCTTTCACTCCAGGCAAATCATTTGGAGAAACAAATGCCAAGAGGTTTTTATCGGAAATACTTATTTCTTTATATGCTTTTCCAAACTTCAATTGATATGTGCTTTCCATATTTGCCCTCCATTTCTAAAAGAAACGAATCAAATTGGTAAAAATTTTTAAAATAGTAAATTCCACCGTTTAAAGCTATTAGTAACTAATACATCTAGGACTCCTAATTTCGTCCAATGGCAATTTTCAATGGAATAAATCTCTCAAGGGCTTCAGAATCCATCCTAACAAGCCTCTTTCTCCTGGGATCATGTCCTCTTTCGTTAAGTCTTCCCCCTGAGGATCTACACTCCACATGATTAGTCTTGCCTCTTTACATTCAGGTGTGCTGGTATCAAAAACCAGCCTGTTTTTGTCTTCCCACCAGGACAGGTCGCTAAAAAAAGGCAGAAAAGATGCATATTCTCCCGCGTTTAAAGCACCCCTTATATCTTCTTCATCCAGGGTGAATTCTTTACTCATTTGCTCCACGTTATCATTGGTAAGGAAAAACTCTCTAACTCCCGCAGTATTGAGCACATAAGCCAGGTAATCACTGCCGGGAGACCAGTGAAATTCATCGATCTGGCCGCGGTTCACCTGGTCTACCAAATCTACCTCCCCGGTCTGTAGGTTTACGATCCCGACAAAGGACATGTGCGCAGCAGCGTGATAGGCGTGAACAGAAAAAGCAGCCAAGTCGCCGCAGGGTGACAGGGTAGCTGTGTCATCATAATAAGGATGCAGGTCTTCCGGATAAACAAGGTAATCTTCATGAAATGCGGGCATTTCCTCGAAGCTGTCTTCCCAGTTGTCTTCAGCCCAGTCTACAAATTCCTCATAGGTATATTCAAAAATCACCTGTTCCGCTTCATCTAAAATTTCTATGGTCTCTTTTCCCTCTTCTTCCTGAAATACAGCTACCAGATCTCTATCATTCTCTACTACAAATTCATATTCCCTTTCCGTGCTTACCGTTTCTCCTTCTTCCACCCACTCTATGAAAGCGTACCCTTCGCCTGGCTCGGCTTCTACAGTTACCTCCCTGGTGTGCCAGTACTCATCCTCTCCGTAAGCTTCGCCGCCTCCCCACGGCGAAGTCCCTAAAGTTACTTCGTGGGTGAGTATTCCAAACCAGTTAATAAACAAAAAACCTGCGATGAGTAATGCTAATATAAGAATGAGGCGCAAAGGGCACAGTCCTCCTTTCTGAAATGAGGTGTTTCGTCATGAAGTCAATTTTAAGTGGGATGATTCACCTACTGATATGATAAAATAAAAAAATATATCAAATTAATCTAAGGGGGGTGTCGATGATTGTTCCAAATGCGCTAAAAAAATGGTTCGTTTTGCATTTTGTGATTGATATTATTGTAGCGCTTCCATTAATGTTAATGCCCGTGACAGTTTTGGAGGTATTGGGTTGGGAAAACATTGACCCAATCGCTACTCGCTTATTTGCCGCAGCCTTATTTGCAATTGGGATAAAATCATATATTGGCCGAAACTTAAACATTGCAGTTTATGATGCGATGCTCAATCTAAAAATAATTTGGTCAACTTTTGCTATAGTAGGGCTCGTTTCCTCAACCATGCAGGGGATTGAACAAGATAACCCTTTTGTTTGGTTAGGCATTCTAGTGTTTCTTTTATTTAATATATTATGGATCTACTGGAAACTCCGATTACAAAAGCTAAATAATAAAAGATCAATTCCCTGATATTTTATGTCCGTCAATTGCTGAAACTTTAGATACATTAGGCTTTAGTCGTTTTAAAATATCGTTCGCTTAATGTTTGTGTAGTCATAACTTCTTCAGCCTCTTTTAATAAATCAAGTGCTGCTTTCACAACTTGGCGGTGTTGCTTTTTGTCTCCAGGAAAACCCAGCGGTCTACCCATGGGGAAAGGTGTGAATAATACCCTTGGGATCTTCATGGAGTTCAAAGTTTCCTGAAAAGCTTCTATTGCGATTACAACCGTGGGTATTCCATTTTCTTCTAATATTCGTGCTGCGTGCCCAACGGACACATGACAAACCGGTCATACAGGTACCAACAGAACAGCATCCAGATGTTGTGCTTGTATTTTATTAAGCCATTCTTGTTCTACCTGCTTTTTTAATTCCCCTTGGGCGCATGCACCTACAAAAGAATAAACAGATGGGGCCAATTCGCCTATAAGGTTTTCTTTTTCAAATACGCTTAAGGTTTCAAGTGGAAAAGCTGTATCGTGATCGGCTAAAACCCCACTGATATCGTAACCCCCGTGACGCACTTCTAATTTATTAATCGGGGTATCTTTTGGTATCTCAGATAATATTGGCTTTTCCTTTAAAAATTCTTGGATCCTATTTTCTGCTTCCTTTTGTGTCATTCCCGGCGAATTCAAAGGGGCTGGATCATCCCCTGCAACAAAATGCCCCGTTGAAGTTATCAAACCGATTTTTGAATCAGAAAGGTCTTTGTTAAAACTTATAAAAGGTCCTTCATCATAAGTGAATTTCGCCGGCTTAGAATAAGCCTGTTTTTGTCCTTGAATGATATGTTCTATAATTTTTGTTACATCACCATCGTCAATTGCCGTACCTGCTTTAGATAGTAACCCCTCAATAAAATCAGCCGCCTCTTCATCAGTCAATTTGGAGAAAAATTTATAGTTAAGATTACTTCTTTCTCCATACGAAAAGGCGTTTTTAAAGTCTTTAAATTCCATTTAAAACACTCCCTCAATAAAGTAATATTTTCTTTGAAAAGCTCTTTCGTTCTCAGAATTTCG
>CAZARY010000092.1:0-8811 GCA_964487675.1 uncultured Clostridia bacterium
AGGAAGGCACCTTCACGAATACGGAGAGACGGGTACAAAGAGTTAGAAAGGCGATTGACCCAATTGGAAACACGAAGCCTGATTGGCAGATCATACAAGAAGTTTCACGTCGAATGGGTTACGATATGGAATATAGCAGTGCAGAGGAAATTTTTGAGGAAATAAGAGGACTTACCCCTAGTTATCACGGCATCACATATGAACGTCTGGAACAAGGTGGGATTCAGTGGCCATGTCCACATCCTGAACATCCAGGAACCCAGTATTTGCATAAAGATGGCAACTTTGCCCGAGGTAAGGGATGGTTTCGGCCTGTGCATTACAAACCTTCAGCGGAACAAACAAATGATGAGTACCCCTTAATTTTAACCACTGGAAGGATGCTTTACCACTATCACAGTGTCATTACTCGGAGGGTGGATCATTTGAACGAAGAAGCGCCCATCGGCTATATAGAAATTAATCCCTGCGACGCAGAAACCTTTGGGATCCATGATCAGGCAGAAGTTGAAGTCGCTTCAAGAAGGGGAACCGTAAGAACCAGGGCTTTGTTGTCTGAGAAAGTTCCAGAAGGCCTAGTTTATATGAGTTTTCATTATAGAGAAGCGGCGGCAAATCGGTTGACGAATGACGTCCTGGATCCTCAGGCTAAAACACCTGAATTTAAAGTGAGTGCTGTGAAGATTAAAAAAGTGAGTTAAAAAATGCGGACAAAATTAATCGTTCACAGGACAATGAATAGCACAGATGATAAATGGGCAGCTGCCATAAAATGCTAGATACGGAAAAAACATTGTGATAAAATGCAGGTAGGTATTTCACTGGTAACTATTATCAACAAAAAGGGAGGTTTTACCATGAAAAAGTATGTATGTACAGTATGTGGTTGGGTTTACGATCCGGATGTGGGGGATCCAGATGGCGGTGTAGAGCCAGGCACGCCTTTTGAAAATGTGCCTGAAGATTGGGTTTGCCCTGAATGCGGTGTAGATAAAAGTTTTTTCGAAGAGCAATAAGTTTTTCGCAACACAATATTGATAGTCATAAGAAGGGGGACATAAAGATTGGTTCACCCCCTTCTTTTTTTTCCTTTAATTTTTATTTCAAAAGCCCAACAATTGAGGTGGTGTCTGTGAAAATTGTTATTGTTGGCCATGGTATTGCTGGGGCCAATGCTGCTAAACAGGTGCGAAAATTGTCATCGAAAGCCGATATTATGATGATTGGTTCTGAACCCTTTTATTGTTACAATCGTCCCCGGTTGATCGAGGTCCTTGGGGGCAAAAGTGATCTTATTGATATTTATTATTACCCACCCGAATGGTACACGGAAAATCATATAGAGCCATATCTGAATGTAAAAGCGGAACGTTTATTCCCGGAAATTCAGCAAGTTGTCACTGATTGTGGGCAGACATTCTATTATGATAAATTGCTTTTGGCCACTGGAAGCCGCCCCAGGCTGCCAGGAATTGATGGCATAAAGACACCAGGTGTTTTTACAATCAGAACAATTGAAGATGTTAGAAAGATTCAGAATTGGGCTAGGAAGTGCCGAAAATCCATCGTAATAGGCGGTGGATTGTTAGGTCTGGAGACGGCTCATAATTTGGCAAAACTTGGGCTTAAGGTCGCGGTTATAGACCGAAATCCCTGGCCGTTAAGCAAACAAATAGATGAACAGGGAAGTAAAATATTACAAGAAGAGTTAAACGAAAAAGGTATCACTGTGGTATCGAATGGTAATACCAGTCGAATAGAAGAGGGGAGCGGAATAGGAGATCGCCTCAAGGTCCATTTGTCGGACCAAACGCAATTAGAGAGTGGGATGGTTGTAGTTTCTGTTGGGATAGAACCCAACATTGAATTGGCGCAAAACGGTGACCTGGAAATTAATAAAGGCATCGTTGTAGATGAATTTTTAAGAACCAGTGAAAAAGAAGTTTACGCCGCAGGTGATGTAGCAGAATTTGAGGGGAAAATTTACGGCATAATTCCTGCCGCTATGGAACAAGGTAAGATTGCAGGAGAAAATATGATTATGGGAAATACCCACAAATACAGGGGGACAGTTCCTTCAACTTCTTTGAAAATTGCTGGCATTAACTTGGTTTCATTGGGAACGATTTACCCTCAACCAAAAGATGATGTGGTGATTAAGACGGATGAGGCAAAGAGGGTATACAAAAAAGCTGTATTTCGTGATGGAAACTTGATTGGCGCCATTCTACTTGGGGATAAAACCGAATTTCCCCAGCTCAACCGAATGCTGCGTTCAGGTGAAAAAATTGAAGCCCCCGAATCAGTGTTTGATTAAAATGAAGTTATTGACCGAAACTTAAAGATTGGACCATCCATTTAGATTGAAAAAACTTCAAGTATTTTTTAGTGGGTTGTCGCTTTTGACAATTACCCTTATAATGTAGGATAAATAATTCATGAGAGACAAATGCAAACGAAATAAATCTGCCCATTTTTCTTACGTCAGTTTAGGACTGACAGCAAGAAAAGGGGAAAAGGGTGATGATAATGAAATCAAATACATTATACCAGGCTACTCTAAAGATGCTTCATAATAGAGGTGTTGATTTAGATGAACTGGCTGAATTGGTGTTAGAACTGCAACAACCTTATGTACCCAATTTAACCCCAGAGGACGCTAGAAAAAGCGTGGATGCTGTGTTGGAAAAAAGAGAGGTTCAAAATGCCATTGTTACCGGGATTTACTTAGATAAAGCCTCAGAAAATGGTGAAGTTGAAGAACCCCTGCAGTCGCTCTTAAAAGAGGATGATCCCCTTTATGGCATTGATGAAATCCTTGCGTTGAGTATAGTCAACATCTATGGTTCTATTGGACTGACGAATTTCGGTTACCTGGATAAAAAGAAACCAGGAGTCATCAAAAAATTTAGCAATGAGAAGAATGGAAAAGTAAACACATTCTTGGATGATTTATTATGTGCGGTGGCTGCATCCTCAGCGTCCAGAATAGCTCATCGTTCTAGGGATGAGAAATATAACGACAATGATTTATAGTTTGTAGGTGTTCTTTCATAAAACGCATAGAGCTGTATTGTGAAAGGGATGCCGTTAAAAAAGAGGACAAACACATGAAGCAAAATGAAAGAAGTAAAATGGGAAGGATGGTTTAAATGTCCGAGCTTATTTCCCTGGAGGAAGCTTTGTCAGTTTCTCGGGAAGAATTAAAGCGAAAACATCGGGAATATGTTAACCCTGCTTTCCAAAAAATGCTTGGCTATTTAGGGTTCGATAAGAAATTTGTTCAGGCCAAAGATACAAAAGTATGGGATGCCTCAGGGGAAACCTATATTGATTTTTTAGGAGGTTATGGTTCATTAAACCTGGGCCATAATCCGGAAGAAGTTTATCGGGCTATAGATCAAGTTCGGTCTATGCCGAATATACTTCAATCTTCTTTAGGCATTTTAAACGCTAGCCTGGCAGAAAACTTAGCCCTGCTTACTCCGGGGAAATTGCGACATTCCTTTTTTTGCAACAGTGGAGCGGAATCGGTAGAAGCCGCCATAAAGCTTGCCAGGAAAGTGACCGGCAAGTCTGACATTATTTCTGCTAAGGGGTCTTTTCATGGTAAAACCATGGGAGCCCTCTCTGTTTCCGGCCGTGAAAAATACAAGCAAGGGTTTGAACCCTTATTGGATGGATGTAAACAAGTCTCTTTTGGCGATTTAGAACAATTAGAAAGAGCTCTTAATCACCAAGTGGCGGCAGTGTTGTTGGAACCCATCCAGGGAGAAGGTGGCGTTATTATACCGCCGGAGGGGTATCTGTCGAAGGCTAGAGAACTCTGTGACCGCTATAAGGCGCTGTTAATAATAGACGAGATACAAACTGGCTTGGGCAGAACAGGAAAAATCTTTGCTTCCCAATGGGAAGACGTGACCCCGGATATTCTTTGCCTGGCAAAATCACTTGGAGGTGGAGTAATGCCTATAGGTGCTATGGTGACCACTTCTGAGCACTGGCAAAAAGCTTATGGCAGTATGGATAGTGCTCTGCTTCATACTTCTACTTTTGGTGGGAATACGGTTGCTTCTGCTGCGGCTATTCAAGCTTTAAATTCCCTGGTAGAAAATGAACTGGCAGAGGCAGCAAAAGAACAAGGAACGTATCTTTTGGATGGGTTGGCTTCTTTGGCAGGGAAACATTCACTAATTAAAGAGGTCCGGGGAAAAGGACTTCTTGTAGGGATAGAGTTTCACTTACCGGAAAAAGATGTATTGAACAAAATTTCTAAAGGCATGGTTTCACAAATGGGACGAGAATATACCGGAGCTTTTGTGGCAGAAAGATTATTGAATGAGTATCAAGTTATTACAGCTTATACTTTAAACAATCCCAATGTTATCCGTTTGGAGCCTCCCTTGACCATTACGAGAGAGGAACTGGACTATGCTTTAAACTGTATTGAAGACCTGGTCAAAAAGTATCAAAACTTTTACCGCCTGGCGTTTTCCAGCGGTAAAAAAGCAGTTCGCTCGTTCTTTAATTCCGATTAACTTACTTTAGTATAAGTTATTAAGTTGTTTGTAAGCTGCAGTGTTTTTGCTCCTACAGCAGTATGAGAGCAAACATATCGACAAACATTAATGCGAATGTTAAGACAATTTTGTAAATTGCAATTAAAATTACAATTTACAAAATTACAATTTATAGGTTGACCTTTTAAAATGAAAGTGCTAAAATTGCGTTAGAACATTCACGAACTATCGAATGCTATGGAATTTTATGATGCATCTAGGTGATGGGTCAATCAAGCTACATAATTTCGTCTTTTTCAATTAGGGCGAGATTAACTTTGTTTGGGGCCGGTGACTTGAAAGGTGAGCTTTTTAGACCAGCAGTCGGTTAAAGAGGTTATAAAAACTGGATCCCATGTTTTTATTTTTTCTTTATTATGTTAAGTGAATAACATAACAACAGGAGGTTTTAACAATGAGTTATTCTGATATTGTTCACTTTTTACCTATCTGGGCAGTGTTGTTTCCCCTGGTTATGACGGCGGTCATATTCTTTGTGGAAAAGAAATCAAGATTAGCACGGAATATTTTAACCGGTTTTACCTCAGGGCTTACCTTTTTAATCGTATTGGCCATGTATCCAGCTGTATTTGACGGGAATGTACTAAGCTATGAAATAGCTAACTTGATTCCACCTTTTGGCATATCGTTTCGAGTAGATATACTGGGCTTTGGGCTTAGTTTGTTAGCTTCATTTATCTGGACCTTGGTGACCATCTATTCTTTTGATTACATGAAAAAGGAAAAGTATACGGGCCGTTATTATCCGTCCTTAAGCTTAACGTTAAGTGGTGCCATGGGAATTTTTATGGCCGGAGATCTATTCAGTCTATTTATTTTTTACGAGATTATGTCTTTGGTTTCTTATCTATTGATTATTCACAGCGAGACCAAAGAGGCGCTGCGAGCAGGGTATAAATATTTAATCGTTACCATTGCGGGAGGACTGCTGTTATTCTTTGGCATTATTATTACTTTTGAGCTCAGCCAAACTATTTCTCTTTCCTATACCGGGATTATTAATACTACATCTACCATGGCTTTTGTTGCTTATATTTCTTTTATTCTTGGTTTTGGCATGAAAGCCGGCATGTTTCCCCTTCATGTTTGGCTGCCCGATGCCCATCCGGTGGCTCCTTCTCCAGCGAGCGCCCTTTTATCGGGGATTATGATTAAAACAGGTGCCTATGGTTTGATTAGGGTATTCTTCCATGTGTTTGATTTTCAAATGATTCAAACAGCAGGCTGGCACTGGATTTTAGCTGTGTTGGCCGTTATTACAATTTTTCTTGGATCAGCGGTGGCTATTACACAGCAGGATATAAAAAAACGTCTGGCGTACTCAAGTATAGGCCAGATGGGGTATATTTTACTGGGGTTAGCAATCATGACAGAAACGGCTATGATCGGGGATATATTTCATATTTTCAGCCATGCTTTTATGAAAAGCACCTTGTTTTTGGCTGCCGGGATTATGATCATGAAAACAGGCAAGCGCAATATCTCCGATCTAAAAGGGATTGGACGTATGATGCCTCTAACCATGATTTCCTTTACCATTGCTGCTTTGGCTATGGTTGGTATCCCGCCCCTCAACGGATTTATTAGTAAATGGGCCTTGAGCCTGGGAGCCCTAGAGGCTGGTCAACCTATTTATGTGATTATCTTGTTGATGAGCAGCTTAATGAATGCCGCGTATTACTTGCCCATCATTAATAATGCTTATTTTGGAAAAACTGAAGCCGAGGTTAGTCCAGCACCAGGGGTAAAAATACCGGCAAAAATGACTGTGCCTGTGGTCATTTTAGGTTTTGGCTGCTTGGTATTGAGTTTGTTTCCAACAAATTTGCCCTATGAAATGTCTCAACTAGCGGCAAATGCCCTTATTAACGGGATTCCCTTCTAGGTTCCCTTCTATTTGATCAATAGTTAAGTGCCAGCCAGTCAACGGAGATTGAGAAAGACGCCATGCATTCTCGTGACTTTAGTCATGAGAAGTTCACAATCCAATGTGGGTTTTGGTCGCATAATAAATACTTTTTTGATCAAATCGGTATCCTATCAGAAAGCGTTTGATTGTTGCTCAAAGAAGTTATTTATACTTAAAAAGGATACTTAAAAAGACAAAAAAAGAAATAATTTTGTCAGAGCCTTTAAGGATGAGAGCTCCGCATCTGAAAGGCTCTAATTTTTTATCAAATCTTAATTATTATTGAATCTTAATTTTAGGTTGTATAAAATGTGGAAACAGATAAGAGTTGTTTATGAAAGGGCTATTATTATAAAGGAAATATCCATCAAAAGGAGGCCGAGGTCATGCTAAAAGAATTTCAAGGGATGAAGCCAGAGATAGAGGAGCAAGTGTTTATTGCATCAGGGGCCAAGGTGATTGGTAATGTGACTTTAAAGGAAGGGGCCAATGTGTGGTTTAATTCTGTGCTCAGGGGCGATTTAGCTCCCGTAGAAATTGGAGAAAAAACAAATATCCAGGATGGAACGGTTGGCCATGTGGATTATGAACAGCCTTTGATCGTGGGCAATTATGTAACCGTAGGACACGGTGCCATTCTCCATGGCTGCACAATAAAAGATGGAACCTTGATTGGTATGGGGGCTACAATTATGAATGGTGCTGTCATTGGGGAAGGAAGTATTGTGGCTGCGGGGACTTTAATACCCGAAAACAAGGAAATACCGCCTGGCAGTGTGATTATGGGTGTACCGGGAAAAGTAGTCCGAGAATTGTCCCAAAAAGAACAAGAAGAAATTAAAACGTGGGCAGAAGACTATCATCATAAGGCAATGAAATACCAGGAATAAAGCTAGAAAGCGCTTTATCGGCAGCGTCTGGTAATTTTTGTTGCAAAAAAGGCGATTTTGATTTAGAATCAAGAGAGCAGTGACTGGTTTTGAAGTTTGAGTGCGGAAAGGGTGTGGTTGGATGCCCGTTAAAATTGGAATTCCACAATCTTTGGCATATTTCACTTATTTTCCCCTTTGGCATACTTTTTTTCATGAACTTGGCCTGGACGTGGTTACTTCCAATCAAAGCAATAAAGAAATTTTAGACGAAGGGGTTAAAGAAACAGTCAACGATGCTTGTATTCCAATCAAGATATATCATGGTCATGTTAAGGATTTGAAAGATCGAGTGGATCTTCTTTTTTTACCCCGGATTGTTAGCTTAGACGGCAAAGAAACGGTGTGTCCAAAATTTTTAGGGTTACCTGATATGGTGCGCTATTCCATCGATGGTCTCCCGACCATCCTAGATGATAGGTTAGATTTGAAGAAAAAATTTGGTTATTGGCGGTTTTTTTATCGTACAGCTAAAAAGTTAGATAAAAACTTTGGCGAAATTTGGAAAGCCTATCGCCGCGCTTGGAGCATCTTCCATGTTTATAATCAACTGCTTTTACAAGAGTATCAGCCTCGAGAGGCATGGCGGTTGATTCAAGATGAGAACTTCAAGACTCAAAAAGACTTAGCGCAGCACCCGGGGTTTACGCAAGCCAGTAAAAAGAAACCTGATCACAATATAACCGTTGCACTCTTGGGGTACCCCTATACAATTCACGATCCTTATATCAGTGTGGGGCTATTGGATCGAGTGAAAAATTATAATGTTCACGTCCTAACCAAGGATAATATACCAGGGAATGAACTGCTCAGACAGAGGAAAAAAATGGTGAAAGAGACTTTCTGGTATTACAGCAACCAGGTGATCCGTGCCGCTCTTTATTATCTGGAAAAACCCCGGGTAGATGGCTTGATCCATATAACGGCGTTTGGATGCGGCCCCGATGCGATGGTGGATAAATACGTTGAACTAGAATGTAAAAATGCCGGGATCCCGTTTTTAACGCTAACTTTGGATGAACACACGGGTGAAGCCGGTGTAAGTACTCGAATCGAAGCATTTGTAGATATGCTGAAACGAAAGCGCTGAGTGATAAGAGGTGAGATTATGAGCACACGGAAAACCAGTTTTCCACATATGGGCACTTCCCATATAGTTTTCTCTATGCTGGTAGAAGAGCTAGGGCATGAACTGGTTAGGCCGAACCCACCCACGCAGCAAACACTGAGCTTGGGCACAAAGCATTCCCCGGAGTTTGCATGTATTCCCTTTAAGGTTTTAATGGGGACGTATATAGAAGCGCTGGAAAAAGGAGCAGATACCCTGGTGAGTTCGGGAGGCGTCGGTCCCTGTAGAGCTGGGTACTATGGCATTATACATGACAAGATATTA
>CAZARY010000093.1:0-8763 GCA_964487675.1 uncultured Clostridia bacterium
GGATTTTACCCTGGGGAATATACCGGCTTCCAGACTGGATAATATATTAATGCGACTTAAAGAAAATTATCCAGTCCACCACTTTTATACCAATATGAATTTAATTGGGAGCCACGATCGCGCCCGTATATTGACCTTATTGGGAGCACCGCCTTCTCCTGAAAAAATGACAATTTCAGATCAGCAGAACTACCGATTGCCTAGGGGCAAGAGAGAAGTGGCTTTAAAACGATTAAAATTGCTCATACTATGGCAGATGACCTTTCCAGGGGCGCCTTCTATCTACTACGGGGATGAGGTAGGCATGGAAGGATTTGCCGATCCCTTTTGCCGGGGTCCTTTTCCATGGGAGGGGATGGATACAGATCTTCAAGCCTATTATAAAAAAACTATCAACTGGCGCCATCAATATCCTGTCTTAAAAACCGGGGGATGGTTGTCTCTACGAGAAGATCAGAGTTTAAGCAAACCAGGATTATCGGATGAGGACGTTTATGGGTATTTGCGATGGATATCGGGTGGTAAAGATAAATTCTCCCGAACGCACAAGAATGCGTTGGCCCTGGTATTATTTAATCGTAACAGCAAGGAAGCTAAAGAGGTGGAGTTGGATTTGCTGACTTACTTCCACTTTTTATCACTTTCTCCTTCCAATTTGATGGCACTTCATGATGGGGGAGAATTTGATGTCAGCCAAGGAACATTCAACTTAAAGCTACCCCCATTAACAGGGGGACTCTATATGGCAGATATATAAACATAAGACGGTTATCAAGTGGATTCGGGCCGATTTATTTTGGTCAAAGGAGAGCCGTGTATGGAATTAGAACGTTCTTGTGGAATACTACTACATATTTCCTCCCTTCCATCCAAAGAAGCTGTGGGGAACTTGGGAGAAGGCGCATATAAATTTATCGATTTCTTGGCGGCGTCTTCTCAAAGATACTGGCAAATACTGCCGTATCATCCGGTGGGTTATGGGTATTCTCCCTATCAAACGTATTCGGCCTTTGCAGGGAACCATTTATTTATTGATCTGGCAAACCTGGTAGAGCTTGGATTTATCAGCAAGGACCAGGTTGAAATGTATTATCAAAAAGTGGCGGGAGAAAGACAATCCAAAAATATAAGAGGGGATGTGGCTGACTATCCCCTGGCATATAAAGAGAAAATGCCTATATTAAGACAAGCCTTTACTCAATACTGTGAGGAAAAATCAGAAAAGTTACGTTATATTGAGGAGGAATTTCAGCAGTTTCAAGAGGAAAACCGCTTTTGGCTGGATGATTACGCTTTATTTATGGCTCTAAAAACCCATTTTAATCAACGTCCTTGGTATCAGTGGGATGAAAATATCGCAAAAAGAAAACCGAAATCGATCAGATATTATCAGGATACTTTAAGAGAGGAGCTAGCGCTGCATCAATTTTTGCAGTTTATTTTTTTTCGGCAGTGGCAGCGGCTAAAAGAATATGCGAATGAGCATCATATCAACATCGTCGGAGATATTCCTATTTTTGTTGCCCATGATAGCGCGGATCTATGGGCAAACCCTGAATATTTCCGTTTGGACGAAAAAGGGGATTTAGAAGTGGTCGCTGGGGTACCTCCTGATTACTTTAGTGAAACCGGTCAAAAATGGGGGAATCCACTGTATGATTGGAAAGCTTTGGCTAAACAGGGATACGAATGGTGGATTCAAAGGTTTGATATGCTGTTTAAATATGTGGACATTGTAAGAATAGACCATTTTCGGGGATTTGCAGCTTTCTGGGAAATTCCCGCCGAAGAAGAAACGGCAAAAAACGGCCATTGGGTAACAGGTCCAGGAAGAGATTTTTTTCAAACTTTAGAAAAATCTCTGGGAGAGGTGGATGTTATTGCTGAAAACCTGGGGGTGATTACCCCGGATGTAGAAAAATTGCGGGAAGAATTTAACTTTCCAGGCATGAAAGTTTTGCTTTTTATGATGGAAACAGGCCCCTTAGAAACTTTTCGCTCTTTATTCCAAAACCACCAGGTGCTTTATAGTGGGACGCATGATAATGATACGCTGGTTGGCTGGTGGCAAAAAATTATAAAAGGTAACAAACCCGTAGTTGCTGATTTAAAGCGCTATTGGCAAATTACTGATCAAATGACTTCCCAGGAAGTCTGCTGGAGGCTCTTGAAAATAGTATGTAAAAGCAATAATCAGTTAGTCCTATTTCCGCTTCAAGACGTTTTAGGGCTGGATAATAGGGCCAGGATGAATACGCCTGGTACTATTGCGGGTAACTGGATTTGGCGAGCCCAGGAAGAGGACTTGGATGAATTGACTGTTTCTCGTTTAAACGAATTGGCAGCTTCCACGGGAAGAGCTAATAATAAAAAAAGAGGTGGTTAATACGTTATGGGCATTAAATTTGGCACGGATGGCTGGAGGGCCGTGATGGCTGAAGATTTTACTTTTTACAATGTGGAAAAGGTCATCCAGGGCATTTCTAATTTTCTAAATACGCATGAAAAAGAAGGGACAGAAATTGTCATCGGTTACGATAACCGGTTTTTATCTCCTGAATTTGCTGTGCGAGCAGCGGAAGTCTTGGCAGGGAATGGCTTTAAACCTGTCATAGGAGAAAAACCTATGCCTACACCGGTGACAGCATTTGCGGTGGTAGAAGAACAAGCCGGCGGAGCCCTTATGTTTACTGCCAGTCACAACCCGCCTGAATATAATGGGGTAAAATTTATTCCGGATTATGGGGGTCCTGCTTTGCCGGACACCACCGCGGCTATTGAAGCGGAAGTGGAAAAGATCACCCATACAGATAAGATTCGAAAGAAATCTTACCAGGAATGCGAAGAAGAAGGTTTGCTGAGGGTGGTCGCTCCTGGCGAAAAATATTTACGTCATCTACGCGAATTAATAGAGGAAGATATTATTCAAAACGCCAGCTTGAAAGTTGCCATTGATCCCATGTTTGGAGTGGGGATTGGTTATCTGGAACAGCTTTTAACGGAGCTGGGCTGCCAGGTAAAAGTCATCCACAATTATCGAGACCCTCTTTTTGGTGGTAAAATGCCCGAGCCAAGCGATAACGTGTTAGCTGAATTGAAGGAACTGGTCACCTCAGAGCAGTTGGACGTGGGTTTGGCCATGGATGGCGATGCGGATCGGTTTGGCATTATAGATAAAGATGGATCCTTTATCAATGCCAACCAGGTACTCTCCCTGATCTATTATCATCTTTTGGAAAAGGGAATTTATGGCCCAGTCACCAAAACGGTATCTACCACCCAGATGTTGAATAGGATTGCTGCAGGTTACCAGCAGGAAACTTTTGAAACGCCTGTGGGGTTTAAGTATATTGCTAAGAATTTGATGGAAGCAGGCTGCATACTGGGTGGAGAAGAAAGCGGAGGCCTCAGCATACAGGGGCATATTCCCGAAAAAGACGGGATATTGGCCTGTTTGCTGGTGGTAGAAGTTTTAGCGGCTAAAGACGGGCGCAGCTCCTTAAAAACATTGATGGAGCAGATATACCAAGAATATGGTTATCTGGTAAATGAACGTCTGGATATTCGAACTTCGTCTTTAGTAAAAGAGACTGTGCTTAATAAATTAAAAGAATGGCGGCCCGATAAACTGGGGGACAAAAATGTGGTAGAGCATTCAACACTGGATGGATTAAAGCTGCATTTTGAAGATGGAAGCTGGGCTTTAATCAGACCGTCTGGCACAGAGCCTTTGTTTCGAATCTATTGTGAAACAAATTCTAGTGAAGAATTAAGGACGATCCAAAAAGCGGTGAGACAGACACTTTCTATTTAAACATGGAACCAGTATGATATAGAAGCGGGATAAAAGCTTCCTTTATGGCTTAAACATTCAGTCAACTCATGAGTATTTATTAGGGGATTCCAGAAGAATTATAAGCCAAATAGAGTGAAGGGGGGTAAGGTGAACTTAAACCCCAAAACGTTAGATAAAGTGCTTGGCTAGTACTTTTATTGTTCTTTTTGGTCATTTAGACCAGAATGCTGAAAAGTAGATAAAATGGTGGGTGTATAATTTAAGGTGTGCGATATCCAGGACGTATCTGTTTGATATATAGGCTTCGCTTTACTGGAAGTGAGGGTTGGAAAGCCCACGATCTGTAAGTGAGAAATCAGGGAGCAATTTGTGAAAGTGTGTCTGATCTATTATTCGGTGAGTTGATCAGACAATCGAAGGAAGAAGAAAGATGGGTCGATTTAACAGAACTTGATTTTGAGCTTCCCAGGGTACTGGGATACTCCTGCCCTTAATAGGAAGGACCCGGGATGTGTGTCCAAAGTTTTTTTAGACATTTTGGCGCGTTAGCATGTATTAGGATGATGAGACGAGGGCAAACTGAAAGATTATACCACTTGAAACGCCGGGGTGGTTTTTGAGTTGTTTTTTTAGAAGGAAATTATCAAAAGCCCTACCAATTCAGCTGGGGGAATGTGAAACCTTTTTTTTAGCAAGAAGTATTTTATTAACATCATGAAAAGGGAAGGTGACCTAAATTGATACTTGTGACAGGTGCGGCCGGCAAAACTGGAAAAGCGGTAATAAAAGCGTTAAATAAAAAAGGGGCAGCGGTTCGGGCGTTTGTGAGAAAGGTGGACCAAAAGAAGGAAGTAGAAAATATAGGGGCCGATGAGGTCATTGTTGGAAATATGGAAAATATTAAAGACTACCAAAAAGCCATATCGGGGACGCGAGCCGTTTATCATATTTGTCCAAATATGCATCCTGATGAAACCCAAATAGGTCAAAATGCTATTGAGTCAGCTCTGAACGCCAATGTAGAGGTGTTTGGTTACCATTCGGTGCTGCATCCTCAAACGGAAAAGATGCCTCACCATTGGCAAAAAATGAGAGTTGAGGAGATGCTTTTTGAAGCAGGTATGCCTTATACGATACTTCAGCCGGCCACTTACATGCAGAACATTTTGGGTGCGAAGTCATCCATTTTAAACCACGGCATTTACCGAGTACCTTATCCCATTGAAACAAGGTTAAGCATGGTGGATTTAGAAGATTTAGGTGAGGTGGCGGCTGCTATATTAACTGATGATATCTACAGCTATGCGATTTATGAATTGGTGGGCGTTAATTCCATCTCTCCCTCAGAAGTAGCTAAAGAGGTGGGCGAGCAGGTAAAATCACCAGTTAAAGTTGAATCAATATCTTTACAGGAATGGGAAGACCAAGCGATTGAATCGGGATTGGGTTCATATCAAAAAGACACTTTAAAGCAAATGTTTGATTATTACGCGAAATACTGGTTTGTTGGGAATAAAAATGTGCTTACATGGCTGCTAGGCCGAGCCCCAACAACATTTAGCACATTTACTAAACGGGAGTTTATGAATCAGTAAATTAGGCGTTTTCCCCGGGGTGTGCTTCATTTGGTTCTGAATCAGGGCAGTTTTCTAGGGATTTGCAGTTTTGCAAGGATTTTTTTACCAGAATCGGACCTACTAATTCAAAAAATATCACCGTTGAAAGGATGATGGTTATAATCACACCGTCTTGAACTGGTAATTTATCTTCTGCAAGAATGGCCAAACCTATGGCAACACCTGCCTGAGGTGTGAGAGCCAATCCCATATTTTTTCTGTAGGCGGAGGATAAATCTTTGCTAAAAATTGAGCCAAGCCTAGCCCCCATTATTTTACCAAACAATCGGGCCAAAATATAGCCAATGGCTAGTAAGCCTACATCACCTAATATAAATAAATTCAATTTGACCCCGGCTAAGGTTAAAAAGGCAATTAATATGGGGATTTCAATTTTTTGGAAGAGCTTAAAAAATCTTTTTCTTTGAGAAGAAAAGTTTGTTACCATAATTCCCATTAGCATTGCAATGAGTAAAGAAGGTAGACCGAGCACTTCTGCGACTCCGACACCAAATAAGATGCTGCCTAAGTTTATTACCAGATGCTTGTCCTCGGAAAATTGCATTTTATTTGTATAGACCAATATGATGCCAATTCCCAACCCTAAAAGAACAGACAAACCGATTTCTCCAAATAGAGCCATAACTAGGTGTTGTTCTCCACCTGTGTTTTGATAAAAAAGCACATTCAAAAAGGAAGTTAACAACCCAAATCCAATAATACACAACAGATTGTCAAGGGCAACGAGAGACATGAGCAGTTGAGGGAATTCTCCCCGAGCTCTGTATTCTTTTAAAATAGAAACGATAGCTGCCGGGGCAGTCGCCAATGATAGGACCCCTAAAACCAGGGCCAACGGTATAGAATTAGAAATAAAATAGGCGGTTGCAGAAACGAGAAAAAATGTAAGGAATGTTTCGGCTAAAAAAATGGGCGGCAGCTTTTTGCTTATCATTTTAATCCTATCTTTGGTGAGTTCTCCGCCGATCATTATAGCAATAAGGCCGAGAGCCATACTGTTAATTGGCTCTAGATTGTCCAAAACCCTTCCAGAAAAAAGATCTAATACAGAAGGGCCAACTAACAAACCAGCTATAAGGTATCCGGTGACAGACGGTAACTTGAAATAATTTGCTATTTTTCCCCCGATGATGCCTGCTAAAAGAACAATACCTGCAGATAGAGCTGTGTTTTCTATAATCACTTTGAATCCCCTCGAATTTTATAGTTTTGCTGATTTCTTTTTTAGAAAACTAGTTTTAATATATAAATATAAACATTTATCACAGTTTTTAAAAAAATTACTAAATAACTCTTTAATGGATGTATTGAATACAAAATTCAAGACAAACCTATACTGGAACAACAAGTTATACTATTTAGTTGTATTGAGTTTAAACTGTAATGAAGCAAAATATTTTAAATTAACCACTCACCAATAGACATATTATCATAAATTGAGAGGATTACCAAATGGTTCCCCGTTAAAATTCATTTAATCTATTTCGCATTCTTTTTCTGCGGGACAACCTTTTACGTAATCTACAGGTATAACGAACAGCAAACCGGTATCACTTTTATAAAGATCGCCCATAGTTTCTTCTACAGCTTCCATTGCTTTTTCCAATAAATCCTGATCTCTAATGAGTGAAAAAACAGTATAACTTGACTCATCGCTATCAGATTTGCTCAATTCTGCAAACCTGGAAAAGAAAGGGATATGGTCAGCGATGAGATGTCCCATCCCTTGACTGTCTATTACAGTAGCGCCTTTTACGCCAAGCTCATAAAAGCGATCTAGCAGCGGTGTCAATTTTGAACGGTCATTTATGACCACGACCAGGAGCTTCAAAATAATCCCTCCTTTGAATGAGTTTTGATATATATTCCAATTATAACATGAACCTTTTTTTTACCAACCTAAAATTTAAAATCAATGTGAAACTCAAAATTAATATCAAGAATGTGAAGTTGGGGTGTGAAGCTTTATTTTAGTATTATAAAATATTTTAAGTTGACCATTAGTGAATAGTGATATATAATTCCTTTGAAAAGGGATGCCTTTAAAAAAGAACATAAGATTGAGTTACTTGTTAAAGGGGAGTAGCCGTCACTCGGGTGTTGGTGGCATCAACATACTGGCAAAAATAGCCTGGTGCTATCGTGTTGGCTGGCAAATAAGCGGGGTCAACAGGCGAGACCTTTAACACAGTTACAAAAAGAACTGTGTTAAAGTCTCGCTTTTTTTTACGAAAAACTGCCGCAGAAAACGCTGCGCTAACTGTGGAAGAACGTAAAGATTATCCAGATAGATTGTATTTTTAGGTTACATACAATTAATTTAGGGGTTGTCGGGGTTGTCAGTTTTTTTAGGTGCTTTTTTGATGATATTTCTTGCAGAAATGGGTGACAAATCTCAAATCATGGCTTTTACGCTGGCGGGCTGCTACAGGGTAAGAACTGTACTATTAGGCGTATTTGTAGCAACTCTTGTTGCTAATGGCGCGGCAGTTTTTATTGGTGCTTCCTTGAGGGGATTATTAGACATCGGCTTCTTATCTATCACCTCTTCTGCAGTCTTTATTGGCTTTGGTGCCTGGAGGCTCTTGGGGAAAAATGGTCCGCACCCCCAAAAAATGGAGGGTAAATTAAAATGCGATCTCACTTCTTTCTGTTCCATGGTTTTGCTTTTTATTTTGGCTGAAACGGGAGATAAAACGCAAATTGCTACGGCGGTTTATGCAGCTAATTTTGACGCACCTCTTTTGACTTTGGCAGGCGTTACAATTGGTATGATGACAGCGGATTCATTGGGAATTTTTCTAGGTTCAAAGCTCACGGAAATAATTTCAAAGAAAACCATGGATTTGGCATCTAGTTGTATCTTTTTTGCGATTGGGATAGTCACCTATATGACTTCTCCGGTAAAATTTCCCAGTAAAATTTCAATTTTAGTAATTATCATGCTGTTGATATTAGGCTACTATTTCGTTGTAAATAATCGTATAAGTATCGATAAAATAAAAAAAGCAAGACATAACAAAAGGAAAAGGAAAAAAGATTAAATCTCAAAGTATAAATGGGAATGAATCAAAATCCCATAATAAAAGGTTATTTATCATTTTTTTTAGCTTTTTGCTGCTCCTTTTGCCAGAGATATACGCCTACAGCTGCTGTGATAACCAGGGAAATAAAAAGATTTCTTGTGATAACGTAAGCAATTAAAAAACCTATAACCATTGGAAAGGTCAAAAGACTTGGATACATATTTTCACTTCCTTTTTTAAATTAACTTTTGTGGTTATCAAGTTAAATCAGGATAAATTCCGTATTTGGGGTTACAATACTTTC
>CAZARY010000094.1:0-8726 GCA_964487675.1 uncultured Clostridia bacterium
GTTGGCACCATTGTTAGGAGTGGACTGGGGGAAGATGATCCCAACCTGTATAAGTTTTTTGAACAGTTTGATATAAACAGCGAAATTCAAAATGAGTGGATTTACCAGTACAGCAGACTGGGCAGAGACAACAGGGAAGTCGCCAACGAATGGATCATCGACAATATAGATTTAGTCCTTGAATGGGTAGATGGTATGTATAATATCGACGGAGAAGATGCCCAGGAAGTTATAAGAAACGCCTATATGTAAGCAAAATTTTTGAAGACGAAAAGATAAAGGGCGATAAAAAAATTAAGTTCATTCATTATCAATAAGAATTAAAAGTCCCCTTCTCTAATTGATAGAACATTGGAGAAGGGGACTTTTATTTGGGATGGCAAATGAAAAGCTATGGATCAATAAACCTCGATTAAGCATTGATAAAATAATACTAAAATTCTGTAAAATATAAGGTTGTTTTCATTATTTATCGATGTTCTAAAATCAAACAATAGCATGTTCATTAAGGGATATTTGTTGCAACAGGGCGGGAAAATTCTATAGGAGAAAAAAATAGAACGAAAATTATTAAATATGTTGGGATTGCGCTTTTGCGCAGATAGAATAGATTGCACTTATATGATGCGAGTCCGTTAATGAAATAGATCCATATAGTCTTTGTGAGATAGTTCAATTATTTTGTGCGATTCTTCTTTATTATAAATATCTGCCAATTGGCATTTCTTTTCTTTTGATCCAGGCATTTGTTTATAGGTCAAGAAAAAATGCTCTATACGCCTGATGACCTTTTCAGGGATATCATCGATGTTATCCCATTTTCCATAGAGAGCGTCTCCCTCTAAAGCCGATAATATTTTGTCATCGGCTTCGCCATCGTCTAGCAGCCTTAATCCGCCTAAGGGTTTGGCCCGCAGGAAAATGTCGCCATGAGGGACGATTTGTTCGGTAAGCACACATATATCCAATGGATCATTATCTCCTGTTACACCGGTCAAGTTTGTTTTTTCTTTGCAATATTCGCCGACTCTTTTCCCACAGTATGTTCTAGGAATCATCCCATATAAGGAAGGGTAAATATTGGAATACAATTGCGGCCGGTCGACTTTCAAAATGCCGGTCTCCTTATCCAGCTCATATTTAACCGTATCACTAGGGACTATCTCAATATAGGCATTCACGATCACAGGCCAATTTTCTCCCAGGGGAATACCATGCCAGGGATGGCTTCTGTACATGACGGGCGGATTTTCTTTTTGGTCCCGGTCCCTTTCCCACGTTTTTTTAGGCATTTATTTCCTCCCTTGTTAAAATGGTAATTTCTAAAACTTAGTTTTTTGTTTCTTTATATCATATATATTGTTGATTAAAGTTGTTGATTGAAAATTATCGCACTTGTGATACGGTGAAAGTAAGCAAACAACCGAATTTCTTGAAATCTTCATAAATAAATTAAGGCTAAACAGGAAATTAATCCTATAAAGGCGAATAAATAAACGCAAAGAGTGAAATTCATGATAGTCAGTAGTATAGTTATTGCCTTATTGATTTGGTTCACATATTTTATTCTAATTCAAATTTATTTATGTTTATTTTGATTTATGCTTGGCGGTCTTTAACCATGACTGGGGGTGTGGCTTATGTGCAATGACCCTTCTCCTAAACCCTCTTTGAAAGCGGTTTTAAATAACTGGCGGGAAAACGAGGCTCCTTTTTATCGAAAGTTGGGTATGGCTATAAAAAATAACTGGCGTAAGATAAAAACTGGTAAATCTTGCTGTGGGAACCATGGGGAAGTTGGATGTTGAGTTTCTGCTAAATCCCCGGGTGGGGAATAAGAAAAATCAAGCCTGTGCAAATTATTGTATCCCTTCTCGCAAAAAATTAAGCGAAACCAGTACTGCATTATCGGTGAGTTAATGTCAATCAATAGTTAGAAGCTATGTAGTTAGAAGTTAATTGAGAAAGAAGGAAAAAACTCCCAACAACTAAAAATGGGAGTTTTTCTAACTAAATAAATAAGTCCAGGTTGTTTCCCAAGTGCGTTTGAACGGAATTTTCTAGTTCTTGACGGTCCAAGGTTGCACTTTCCAGCAAATCCATGAATTGCTCCGTTGAATTTTCTACCCGATCCATCTGCAGGCTTGCAACAGAGGCGCTCACCTCATGGAACAGTTGAGCCTGGCTCATTGCGCTTGATAGTGCTGGTATATCCATGGACACCTCCCCCTTTGCAAAGATCATGCATTTTTAATATATGTTAGCTATTGTATATCTCATTATAAGTATATTAGGTCATAAAGGGGCAGTCAATTATAAACAAATTTTTTGCCCTAAATGCGGTCAAGTTTTATCAAGCACTGCAATCAAGATCTATAAGTTCTATCAAGCACTGCGATCAAGTTCTAATGGAAAGGAGTTTTTCTAGAAATAACTAAGGCATTTTAATTGTAATTTTCATTAAATGCGAGATTGTGATATCGAATAAACTCACTTTCATTATCGCAAAATAGCGCCTTTTTGAAAAATGGAAGCGAGGCAATTGCGGGCCAGATTTTTTTGGAATTAGACCGGCTATCAAATAGGGCGATGCTCAAATGATTTTTCCAACCCTTGTTAAGTGCCTCAAAAAGGTTTTCCTTCATGGCTTGCAGCATATAATCCATACGGGGGTGGGGGTGTTTGCCTGGGTGATGCTTTTCCCATTCTTTGAGTCGGAAGTACAACCGGGCATCTGGAAGAGGGAAAGGCAAAGTGGGAATAAAGACTTTGTCTATTTCTCCTTTATATACACTATTTAAAAGCACATGGAATTCTCTATCAAAATTGTTGACCCAACAGTTAAAAGTCATTAGAAGACATGATTGCTTAGCCCTGCCAAACTCCATAAGCATCTGGGCATTATTTTCACATGTATGGTAATCAAAAAAAGGGATATTTCTATTCCTTAATGCGTGTTCCATCGTTAGCGCCCACATTTCCAGTTCAACGTAGGAATTGAAAAGAATCAATGTCTTCCCTCCGGTCTTGAAGATGAACTCTACCATTTTTTCATCTCTTTCTTTTAAATAGTGTGGATGTTGGCTTTCACAATATTGGCTCACATATTTTAGAGACGGTTCATGATATACGATGACTTTGTCTTTATGGGGTTCAGAGCAATCAATATACTGAAGGTTATCTTTTCTAAAACCGGCAAACTCTAAACCGCTGTGGAATAAGGAGCTTGCCGTATTGCCACCAAAGCCGACATGGATCGTTTTCCCTCGAGGCGTTTTTTCCAAAAAGCCCCCTAGGTTTCTTAACATATTTGAAGGTACGGTATTTAACATACTGGAAGATCCAGAGTCATTATCTACCCAGGTGAAACTTCCTTCCTTTACTAAAGATGTTATTTCCTCTAGCTTTTTTAACCTCATGATATTTTCCGGTTGTTCTGCTCGCTGATAGAATTTTCTTAAGCCTGTCAGGTATTGATTCATTGCCTCTACAGCTTCAGTGAGCTCTTCATCAATATTTAATTGAAATTGACCTGGGAAGAGGGTTTTTAAATTCATGAATTTTGTACCGCTAAAAAGTCGTATGTAATAAGCGTAAAGGTCTGCCAAGTAATCACTTTCGGCAGTGTCACCCATACCTCGAATTTCTTCTTCTATATCAATGAATTCAGAATAATGAGCTTTTTTTATGCTGTGTGTTTCGAATGCTTTTAGGAGTTTTAAAGCGTTATCAAAACAGACCACGGAATAATCTCCTGGGTTCAGTTTCCCCTGGTTATAATAGAAAAAAAGCGAGTCAAAATTTGTTATAATGCCAGGGCTTTTTAGATTTTTTGGATACAATGGCGGCGGCAGCATAGGATTAACTGTGGTTAAAACTTCTGGTATAGATAAGCCGTAGTGTTCGTTTAGCAAATAAACCAACCGAGGCCACTCAACATTTAATATCCAATCCTGGTGTTCATCGGTATCTACAGCAATTAAAAATGGCATTTCGGAAGCCAAATATTGATTGATAGCAGGGATGAAATAGGCAAATGAACGGTACAAGCCGTATTTGAGTTCAACAGCAGGCTCCTTTTGCTCTTTCAGAGCATGGTCGATTTCCCTGGCACATTGTTTCAGATGATTGCCATTTAATCCTGTATATAATGGATAAGTCACTTCAAAAAACTCTTTTGAATTTATTTGAATATTAGTTTTCACACTCAACACCTCGCAGTTTTGGGGCCTTTAAATTGTTTTACATTTTAAAGTATGGAGCTTTGCCCAGTCACTGTTTTAACCAAATTCTGAAACAGCGAGTCAAGAAAGAGGAGGACCAAAAAACCAAACATTACCCAACAAGCTGCTTACAAAAACTGATAATAATTATTATCTCGTTTGAGTCATTTCTACATTAAAAACTAAAAACCTTTATTTTTGAGAAAAAAATATTGCACCAAAATAGGCCCACCAAAATAGTCAGAAAGCCAACTGATTAAACTGCGGGGATACATCACCTATGGTTTACTGTTGTGATGAGAGACAAGTCTATTTTTTTCGGTATAAAATTCAAATAATCACTGGAAGTGAAATAAAAATATACTTCATCCATGTTGCCTGTGAAAGCGTAAATATGGTCTTTACCGTGTAAATGCCCGTATAAACAAATCTTAACATTATAATTTTGCATTAAGTTCAATATCATCGGTTCGGGCATTCCATTTTTCAAAGGAGGAAAATGTACAGCTACGATAGGTTTCGTGAAACCTGCTTTCCAAGCTGACGCCAAGGAAAGTTCTAAGCGATGCAATTCACGGTTGAAAATTTTTTTATCATGCTCTATGTCGCTATCTTTAGATTGGCCTGGAAACTGCCACCCCCTGGTTCCACAAATCGCTATTCCCATTTGAGGGTCAAAAGGGTAATAATTATTTTGCAGTGCAGTAATATGTGTAGGCAAATATTTTTTTACCTTTGAATAACTTTCCCACCAATAATCATGATTCCCTTTAATAATAACTTTCTTGCCCGGTAGCTCCCCAAGAAATTTTAAATCAGCTTTCGCTTCTTCTAATTTCATTCCCCAAGAAATATCGCCGCCGATAATAACCGTGTCTTCTGGTCCAACATATTTATGCCAATAATGTGCAATTTTTTTGTGATGGTTTCTCCAATTTGTCCCGAAAATATCCATCGGTTTTTCTACCTGAAAAGAAAGGTGTAAGTCACTAATAGCGAATAAAGGCATCTTGTCAAACTCCTTTACCATGGTTTTATGATCCACATCATTAATTTGGTTATTGTGTCACAAAAACAAGATATGTGAAAACATGTGAGCACATGGGAAAACATGATTAGATTCTCAAAATATTATAGCAGATTATTGGATCTGGTGAAATGTTGTATTGACAGGTTCAAAGACCATTAACAATTTATTTATTGAAAGGAAATCAAATTTAAATCTAGAAATACAAGCATCAAGTGGTAGTGCACATATATTTCTTATTCATAGCCCATATTTCTTATTCATAGCTCTAATATTGTTGCTAGGGCTTGTTATTTGCTATCGGTTCCGACTTTTTAGTTTTTCTATAAACCTATGCCACGCTCAATAAAGGCTGAGGACTGGCTGAAAAAATATAAAATTATCACAAAGGGTTTTTTTAGCTTAACCTTGAAATAAACAATGAAAAAAATCATTTTAAAAAAGTGGTGGTCGTGAGTGGTAATTAAACTTGAAAATTGCCGGCTGGTTACGGATGCCGAAATTTTGCACCCGGGTTATTTAATCATCGGTGATGACGGATATATCAAAGAAATAGGCACGGAAAACCACCAGATGGAAAGTCAACAGTGGCATGACATTTCACCTATCGACCAATGTGTGAATATAGATATGGATGAAAAATTAGATCAAACAAAGCAAAAAAACAAATCTATCAAAAAGATGAACCTGTCCGGGTACTATTTACTGCCGGGGTTTATAGACTTTCATACACACGGATTACATGCTTATGATTTTATGGATGGGGACGAACGAGCCTTACGTCAAATATGTCATTATCAATTAAAAAGGGGCGCGACAGGTTTTTTAGCCACCACCATGACTGATTCTGAATCTGCTGTGGTGGCAGCTCTTGAATCGGCCCACAATCACCTTAAGAAACAGAGAAAAGCTGGTCAGGCCACTAATTTGTTAGGTATAAACTTGGAAGGTCCTTTCATCAGTCCCTTGAAAAAAGGCATCCATAACGAGAGGTGGATGGTGAACCCTTCCGCGGCACTACTGGAAAAGTATCACAAATTATCTGGCCACAATATTAAAGTGGTTTCAATGGCTCCTGAACTTGAAGGGGCTGTTGAGGCTATTAGCTGGTGTCGACAGCACGGCATTATAGCTTCAGCCGGACATACAAATGCCACGTATCAGGAGTTGTGCCAAGCCTTACGTATGGGGCTAGACCACGGGTCCCATTTATTTAATGCCATGTCTCCCATTCATCATAGGGAGCCGGGTGCAGCTTTGGCGCTTTTGTTACACCCTGAAGCCACTGTGGAATTAATCTGTGATAAAGAACATCTCCATCCTACGATGATCGATCTTGTTTTAAAGTTAAAGCCTGTAGATAAGGTGATGCTTGTTTCTGATACAGTCAGGGCAGCGGGATTGGATGATGGTGAATATCAAGTGGGCGATGTCATGATTCGACTAAAAAGTGGTCGAGCAGAAACCCATAAAGGGAAACTAGCTGGGGGCGTTGTCTCCCTTTCTGAATCCCTTGCTAACCTGATTGAAATTACAGGATTACCGCTAATAAAAGCTGTTAAAACAGTTGCTCTGACCCCGGCAAAAAGATTAGGGCTAGACCACGAAAGGGGCAGCCTTCTTCCGGGTAAAAGAGGTGATGCGGTTATTATGGATGAGTGTTTTCAAGTAAAAGGCACCATCGTTAAAGGAAATATGTATTGGTGGGAGTAAAGCTATTGAGCGCCCCGGTAGGAGGGAAGCGAAGCCATGTACAAAGTAGGTATTAACCAAGCCCAGGAAGGAATGAAGCTCGCTGCTGACGTGGTTTCCGATTATGGGGTGATATTGATACCCGAAGGCGCTGTCTTGACTGAGAGAACCATAAGGTGTTTGCGTAATTGGGACGTTAACATGGTCTATATTGCAGAAGAACAAGAAAATGTGGTTCGTGACCGCAGGAAATGGCATGAACAAGTAAAAAAACACTATCGCCAGACCACCGAGCGGGTCATGGATTTAATGGAAGGCTTAAAAGGGGCGCAATTCCTTGAAGTAGAGGAAGTGCGGGAAGTGGCTGAAGAACTGGTAAAATATGCTAATGACGTCTATTCGGTTAAACTTTTGACCGAAGTAAAGGACAAAGATTATTACACCTATCAGCACAGCATCAATGTGGGTATATATACCTCTTTATTAGGGCGTTGGTTGGGCTATGAAAAGAGCAATATGGAAAATTTAAGCTTAGCCGGATTGCTCCATGATATTGGTAAAACCCAGATACCTGAGGCAATACTCAATAAACCGGGCCCACTTTCCAGAAAAGAGTTTGCCGTGATGAAACGCCACCCTCTTTACAGTTATGAACTGCTCAAACATCAGCAAGAGATCCCTCAGGAAGTAAAGCTAGCTGTCTTGCAGCACCATGAACGAATAAACGGGAATGGGTACCCATTTGGGTTAAAAGGCAATAAAATTCAAAGATTATCCCAAGTTGTTTCAGTGGTAGATATCTTTGATGCCATTACTTCAACCAGGGTATATAAAGAAAGGGAATGCCCGTTTGCAGCAGTAGAAGAACTCCGACGAAAATGCTTTGAAGATCTGGACCCTGAAATAGCTTATACTTTTTTTGAAAGAATTACCGAGTTTTTTGTTGGCAGTACGGTGATATTTGATGATGGAACCCAGGGTGAGATCATCTTTTTAAACCGGCATGATCCCACCCGCCCGCTGGTGAAAGTGGAAGACCGATTTTTAGACCTGGCTCAAAACCCAGATAAAGAAATTGTAGATGTGCTTGTCTTTTAATAAAGGCTTTTAATAGGTTTCTAATATTTTCAAAAAATGGTTACCCAGTTAAACCAGAATCATTGCCGTATTGGGTGTTGCAATGCTTTCGCTCATGGCTTTGCTGAACTGGCGGTGCCATGTTCCCGATTTTGGGCTGCGTTAAAACGCCCTCACTGCGTTCGGTCAAACAGTTAACGCAGCTTTTCCAAAATCGGTCCGCTGGTATAATCTAGAGCAAAGAAGTATTCGCTCAAGCATTGCAGCGCACATATAATTTGCTCCCCTTGATTTAACTTGATAATCAGATTTAAAAATATAATTTAAATGATACAATCTTTTATGGAAGATGTTTTTGTGGATGTATTTATGGAAAACCGCAGCTGAAAATCCCTTGCATCAGCTATGGGAGCAAGTTGAGCACGGGGGATTAATTGGTGATACTTGGGAAAAATGCAAAAAAGCAGACAATGAGGGTGCCAAACACTTGCAATAAATAACCTGCATCCTTGATGTTAGCCTTGTATTAAGCTAAAATGAAAATGGCTGTAGATATAATGCTGTTCATTTATTCATGAACCTCATCTCATGTGGATCGAAAGACAATGAATAGGTATTGAATAGCATTACGGGCGGATGTAGCTCAAAGGTAGAGCACCGGCTTCCCAAGCCGGGGGCTGCGGGTTCGATTCCCGTCATCCGCTCCA
>CAZARY010000095.1:0-8634 GCA_964487675.1 uncultured Clostridia bacterium
CTCTTTATTGAAGAGATGAGGCATTGCGAGTGCCTGTATATGATTTTGTGATTTTTAGAACTCATGGTAGCACGCCTATTTTGGGTTGTCAAGGGAATTTAAAATATTGTGATTTTAAAATATTAGGTAAAATATTGAGACAAAAAAATTAGCAAAATATTATTAGTGCCTCATATTAATTTTGTTCAATTATCCACAAACGTAAAATCAGTTCATAAAAAGCTAAAGATGAGTATGTGTATCTTTTAGAAGAACGCGGTCAAATGGTTGAAGAAGTCTTCTATGGCTCCAAAAGCTGACCTACCTTCCTTGGATACAAAGAAAAAAATGCTCTCTCCTAATATTATGACCTTTTTAGCTGGATTTCATCATAGTGATCGATGAGACTTATTCGGGTTAGTTCACTATTATCGAAGCATCAGGGAACGGCAGCCTGATATTGTACATTTTATTCGTCTATAAGTTTGGGCTGAAGTCTGAATCATGGGAAAAATTAATAAAGGCATTTTTCCTAAACGGCGGTCTAGTCTGCGTTGATTTTTCTGCTCGATTGTACTATTTGGCTTCTGTCATTTCTCTATAGGCTTTCTTTGTTTAAAGGAAAACGTAATTTCTTATAGAATATCATATTAAAGTTTCCTATGGTCAAGCCTGTTTAATCTGGCAAAGGAGGGCTAAAAATGGGTGAAGGTTTTGAAAATATTATGTTGGCGCAAAGCAAAGCCCTGAGAGAGACCGCATCAAATATAAGACGAGAATTACATAAAGTGCCTGAGTTAGGATTTGAATTGGAAAAGACCCGCCAATTAGTCAAACACTATTTAAAAGCTTTTGGGGTACGGAAAATTGAAGACTGCGGTGATGGTATTTTAGCACTTATAGAGGCTGAAGACCCGAACGGGCCGGTGATTGGTCTTAGAGCGGACATGGATGCTATGCCTGGGGAGGAAGCCACTGGACTCCATTTTAGTTCCCAACATAAAGGACGTATGCACAGCTGCGGGCATGATGGGCATATGGCCAATCTGTTAATTACAGCCAAGCTGCTTATGGAAAATTTGGAAAAGTGGCGAGGGCAAGTTAAGCTCATATTTCAACCCGCTGAAGAAAGCGTGAGCGGAGCAAAGCAGATGATTAAAAACGGCGCCTTGGAAGATCCCAAAGTGGATAAGATTTTTGGGCTGCACATTTGGCAGCCGCTTGAAACTGGTACAATTGGAATAAAGAGCGGCCCCCTTATGGCTTCCACCGATAATTTCAAGATTGAGCTGACAGGAAGAGCTGCTCACGCCGCAACGCCGCATCAGGGAATCGATGCCATCTCAGCAGGCTGCGATTTTGTGAATAAGGTCCAAACAATTTTAACCCGGGTAATTCCCAATAAAGAAAGGTATGTACTGACATTTGGAAAGATAAATGGTGGAGATGCCTTTAATGCAGTAGCGGAAACCGTTACCCTAGAAGGCGTTTTCCGTTCTTTCAATAACGAAATTCGGAAAAAAGGGAATGAGCAGATCCAACTAAATCTAGAAGCTATCTCGAAAACCTATGGGGTGCGGTGGTGTTATGAAGTCATGAATGAGGCATCGCCACTAATAAATCATAATCAGATGACAGAAGTTGTAAAAAATGCGGCATCAAAAGTTATTTCACCAACTGACATTAAAGAAATCGATCCGGTTACCCCCGCTGAAGACTTTGCCGAATATTTGAATGCGATTCCGGGCGCCTACTTTTTCTTGGGCGGTGGCGGTGAAGGTTATACGTACTCGCATCACCATTCGAAATTTGATTTTAATGAAGAAGCGCTCACCATCGGGCCTGCCATTTTCACCCAAATTGTGCTTGAATTGACTTGAAAAACCGTCACGCATTCTCGTGACTTAAGTCATGGGAAGTTCACAAGCTTTTAACACAAAAAACCGAGCAGTCATTCCTTGTAAATCACACCATACAATCATGTATATATTCGTTTTTCATTCTATGCATTTAAGTGTTATAGAGTATTATTCGTCATATCGTTGCAAAGCCTGCTAAATTTATCGACTCATCGACCAATCTAAAAGACTTCAAGAACAGCACGCGCATGGACTGCCCTTGAAGTCTTTTTTTTAATTTAACCAGGATTTTGGCTTTCGAGAAAGTCAAAGCGGTCTATTTTACTACTTCCTACCTCTTCTAAAACCTGCGCCAAAACGCTCATCTTCGCTGTCATGAATGCGGTTTCTCATGTTAATGTTTACTTCATCTAAACTTTCATTTAAGCAGGCGCCGTACTTCCTGCTTTGTTTTTCTTCGATTAAATCAATCAGTTCGTCTGCTTCCTCTTCTGTAATTGCGTCTACCTCTTTTAACCATTCAATTTTTTCTAATTTATGTGCTTCAGTGCCTCCTCTTCTGGCAAATTCCTCGCGATCCTCACTGTTTCTTCGGTTAATACAAAGTTCATTTCGCTGGTTCAAATTTTCTTCTAGGGCAAGGTTAGCTTCATCGGAGATATTCATACTCTTGGATTGAACGTTTTCAGTTGTGCTTTCCTGACCTGGGGAATCTGCTAATACTGCAGGTATCAGTACAATCCCCATCACCAGTATTGTTATTAAAGTTAAAATAAGTTTCTTCATCTTAACTCCTCCTTTAATTTTTTGATGTTAAGTATCATTATAAAAGAAGGGTGTGAAGATATTGTGAAGTAAGGTTAATTTTTTTGAGGATTGATAAAACACCGTTATTTAAAATATTCGTCTTAGATCATTCATCCTCCTCAAAAATAAACACATCTTCAATTGTGCTGTTCAATGCCCGGGAAATTTTATAAGATAGGGTCAAAGACAAATTATATTTATTGTTCTCTATATGGCCGATGGTTTCTCGCCGCACATTGACTTTTTTGGCAAGCTCTTCCTGTGTTAAATTGTACCGAGCCCGAAGCTCTTTCATTCTCGTTTTAAATGTAATTTTTTTCATTGGAGTTCACCACATTTCCATTGTTAAAAATTATAATCAAAGAAATAGCGATTAACAAGTCATATAAAGATGTGACCAAAAATAAACAAAAAGATAAGTAAACATCATATAGTATAATAATTATATAACATTAACAAGTTAATAGCAAATTTTTTGCAGAGGCCATATAATTGCAAAGGGCAGTATCTTAAATGCGGCACAATTTCATTTGTACAAACGATGAAATGCGTATCCCTTGTCATCAATCTTACCGGGATTATGATAGGGGGTCGGTCTATATAGTTATACAATTCATCACTTTTGCAGGAGTAACTTGGTCGCTTAAAGAAATATTTAATCCACAGCCAGGATAAAAATGGATGTCTAATAAAACCAAAATTTTAGGATAAACGATAAGGGGGCAATGAAAGCCATGTTATCCATTGTGACAGACAGTTCTAGTGATTTGCCTGATGATGTGCTAGAAAAACACGACATTCGCGTGGTCCCATTAAAAATTACAATTGATGGCAAGGAATATGTTGAAAAACAGGATATAACAGCGGAAGAATTTACAGATAGGATGATAGCCAGCAAGCAGCTTCCCAAAACCACGCAACCTTCTCCTGGGGCATTTTGTGAGGTTTTTAATGAGCTGACTACGGGAACCAATGAAGGGAATGAGGTCATCTGCATAACGATTTCTTCTGGATTGAGTGGTACCTATCAATCAGCTTGCCTGGGAAAAGAGTTAGCCGAAGCTGGCAATAAAATCACAGTATTTGATACCCTGGCCGCTTCTTTGGGGCACGGCCTTTATGTTTTAAAAGCAGCTCGAATGGCAGAAGCAGGCTGGGATCGCGAAAAGATTGTGGAAGCGTTGTATAGCTATAGAGAACAAATGGAGATATTTATATTGCTTGATACCCTCGAAAACATTGTCAAAGGGGGTCGATTAAGCAAGTTTAAGGGCTCAATGGCCGGATTTTTAAATATCAAAGTGCTCCTTGAAGGCAGAGATGGTAAGGTGCATGAGTTAGAAAAAATTCGAGGACGGAAAAAGTTTTTAAAAAGATTTCTCAATTTAGTCGGGGAAAGAAGACAGGATTTTTCGGATACGATATTTGGCATCACTCATGTTAATAACAGGGCTGACGCGGAATACATTAAAGAAGAATTGATAAAAAGATACAATCCCAAAGATGTAATTATTCATACTATGGGAGCTACCATAGGAACTTACGCTGGGGACAAGGGGATGGTTATTTGCTTTTAGAACAAAAGGTGGCAGTCAATGTGGCCTCTCAAATAAACTAAAGCCTTACTTAAACATGAATAGAACTTCAAGAGGTTCAAATGACTTAAAATACTTAAAATGAGGGGAAAATATCTACTAGAGGTTTTTCAGAGGTGGGAAATTCATGTTAATCAAAGCAAAAAATGTGACCAAAGATTATGGAGGACATCGGATTCTAGATAATATTTCAGTCCAAATGAATCCGGGTGAAAAAATTGGTTTTGTAGGAAAGAACGGGGTGGGGAAGACCACCTTTATTCAACTGTTCACCGGTGAGTTATTACCCGATGAAGGATATATAGAAACACGCAGCCATCTAAACATCGGTTATTTGCCGCAGCAGCCTGTTTTTGCAAGTGATGAAAAGTTATATGCGCACTTGAAAGAAGTGTTTGGAGATCTCCAGGCGCTTGAATTTGAACTTGGTCGGCTGGAAAATGCGATGGCTTCCCGTGGCCAGGACAAAAAGCTAAACGAGATTATGAATAAATACAGCCGTATCAGAGAAGAATTTGAGAGCAAAGGTGGTTACCAGGTGGATCGCAATATTAGAAGCGTGCTCAAAGGGTTGGGATTTAACGAAGCGCAATTTGAAAAACCCATCAATCATTTCAGTGGGGGCGAAAAAACCAGGGCATTGCTGGCTAAAAAGCTTCTGCAAAAACCCGATGTTTTGATCCTCGATGAGCCCACCAATTACTTGGATTTGGGAGGCCTGTCTTGGCTGGAAAATTATTTAACCAATTATCAGCAAAACTTTATTATCGTTACCCATGACCGGTACTTTTTAGAGCAAACTGTGAACGTGATCTGGGAATTGACAGAGGAAGCTCTTATCTCTTATAAAGGCAATTACAGCGCTTACATTGAACAAAAAAGGTTTCTGGAAGAAAAACAGCAGAAAGAATACGAAAAGCAGCAGGCTTACATTCGTCGAACCCAGGAGTTTATCAGGCGAAACATTGAAGGGCAAAAAACCAAACAGGCGCAAAGCAGAAGAAAACAGTTGGAGAAGATAGACGTGATGGCGAAACCCAAAAAAGAAAAGAGCATCAATCTGACCCTGACAGCGGATAAAAGAAGCGGCGACCGAACGCTTTCACTAACAAATGTCACCAAATTCATGCAGGGTGAAAGGTTATTTCCGCCCTTGTCCTGTGAGATTAAACGGGGCGATAGAGTGGGAGTGATTGGCCCGAACGGCGCAGGCAAAACTTCACTTTTGAAGCTGATTGCCGGTTATGATGCACCCGATACGGGCAGCATAGAATACGGTACCCGGGTTGAACTGGGGTATCTGGATCAGGAGCAGGAATTGTTGAACCCCGAAAACACTTTAATTGAAGAATTGCGATCTGAAGCGCCATTGGAAAAACAAGAATACATTCGGTGGATCTTGGGGAGGTTCAATTTTACGCCCGCGCAAATGCTTGAATACGTTAGCAGCTTAAGCGGCGGTGAGCAGGTGCGTTTACGCCTCGCCAAATTATTCATTAGAAAGCCCAATTTACTGCTGTTGGACGAACCCACAAATCATCTCGATATTTACGGGCTGGAAGCCTTAGAAGAGGCAATGGTGGACTATAATGGCACGCTGATCCTCGTGTCCCACGATCGCTATTTGTTTGATAAGGTAGCCACTAAAATCATTCATATTTCGCGTGAGAAAGTGGATGTTTTTTCAGGCAATTACTCGGAATATATGGAAAAAGTGCAGAAGCTAGCGGAGATGAACAAGGAAGAAAAGGAAAAGGTCAACAAAAAAGTGATGAAGGAAAACAAAAAAACGGCTTCACCAAAAGCGGAAGAAACCGAGAAAACGGGCGAGATGCAGATAGAAGCATTGATGGAGGAAATTGATCAACTGGAGACACAAAAACAGGAGTTAGAGGCCGCACTGGGCAATCCGGAATTGTACAAGGACGGGAACAAAGCCCAGGAAACAAATGTTAGCTACCAGGAAATATTGACGAAGTTAGAAGAAAAATATCAGCTTCTGGAGTTCATGATTTGGAAAGAATATTAGAACTTTGCAAGTTTTTTGGGGTTAATGCAGGAGTAATAGTGAATAAATGGGATATTAATCCGGAAAAAACGGAAGCAATTAAAGAGAGAGTCTATGAATTAAAATTAGAGTATTTAGGATCAGTACCTTACGATGAAGATGTAATAAAAGCACAGATAGAAGGGAAATCTATAATCGAATACGACCCTTCATGTGAAGTGTCAAAAAAAATTAAATACTTTTTTAACCAGATAAAAAAAGAACAACTCACCTAAGTCGATGTTAATTTGAACCATGCCATATCATAGATAGAAATAAAAGTAGGCGTTCAGGCGTGACGACTTTTCAATTTGGTTTTACTTACAAAATTAAAGGTCAACTCTTATTAAATTTCTGTTTATAAATACATGCTAAATGGCGGCTACAGTTTTCAGTGCCTGGGTCACATGATTTTAAGGTGTCTGCTAAACCTGGTGTTTTTTTCCCTTTCAACTTGCAAATGAGCTGCCAGAGCCATTCTATTTCTGATTCTGATCCTTCTACAGCCAGGGTGGTGCCGCCTTCTTGTCCGAAAATGCCCCCTCTTCCGATTACTGTGACCTGAAAATTTCCAAGGGACTGAACAGCGTCTACTTCCGTGATTATTTGCCCTTCTAATGGGATTAGCCCGACCCCCATTCCCAAAGCTTTATGGGGTGTTTTTCGCCCTGAAGCAGCAATTGCAGCTTTTACACTACCAGGTGTAAGTTTTTCAAGTCCGGCAGGTAAAATCATATTGGCTCCTTCAGCTGTAATACCTGAAATAAATTTCCCCGGTGGTCCGCCCATGGTCGCACCGGCCATCATTGCGGCATGACCGTTCATATCAAAAATGTTTGGAGAAATGAGAACCACATCTTGATCTGATAGTTCGCTAACAATTTCTATCAATGCCTGTTCAGAAAAATCTTCGCTGGGATTTACTGGTCTTCCTTTATCAACGAGCAAAGTATGTACGCCTTTCTGGATAGCTGCTCCTTTACATCCCAGGGGAGTGATACGACCGCTTATTCTCATTGGTAAAGAGAATAAACGACTAGAAATTGCGGAAACTGTTGTACCGCCTTTGAGCAATAGCTTCCCATGATTTAATACTTGCTCTATTGTTTGGAGTTGAGACACTGCTTCTGCAATTAAATATTTGCCTTCACAAACATTAAGTGAAATTTGAATGTTCGTTTGCATGTTTAAACCTCCAATCGTAAAATAAAATTGCACAGTTTCCTTTTTTCCACGGCACTCACCGTATGCTTGGTACTGTTTTTCTTAGAATCAAGTAGTCATTGTGCATCTACTTGGTAATGGCTTAATAGAAATGTTCTTTATTTAATAAGTAGATTCCTTTAAAGGCACTTCTTTGAGTTGCCATAAATTTACCACTTATATTTCCACTGCTATCCCACTTCTATTCCACATATATCTCAATTTTAAGCAGGACTTTGCAGGCTTAAATAGAAGCTTAGTGCAACACGGAAAAAAGATGTGAGGTGTTTTAGTTGGGAATTTCTCTTGACCGTGTTTTACAGTTGCCTGCCTTCCAAAAGGCAGAAGTATTAGCCGGGAAAAAGTATATTTCGAGACTGGTAGAATATGTAGACGTAATGGAAGTCCCTGATGTGGATCACTGGTTAAGGGCAAACGAAATGTTGTTGACCACTGCTTATGCGATCAAAAACGATCAAAAAGCGCAAGAAAAGTTAGTGGCAAAACTATCTGCTGCTGGGGTTACGGCTTTATGTATTAAACCGGGCAGGTTTATTGACAGGATTCCAGATAAAATGATCGTCGAAGCTGAGAAGCATGGGTTGCTTTTGATTAAACTGCCCATCCATGTGCCTTATATAGATATCATCACACAGGTCCTGGGTGAGATACTGAACGAAAGAACCTCAGACATTGAAGTGGTAAATCAAGTACATCACGCTTTAACGGGTGTAGTCCTTGCTGGTGGTGATTTGCAAGCAGTATGTAAGAAATTGAGTGAATTCATTGATGCTGATATAACGATTTTCTATCAGGAAGGAAAAATTATCGCCTATGCCAATAGGGAGCAAAGCGATTGCCTGCCTCCAGTACAGCCCAAACTGCTTCGTAAAATAAAACAAAATTTGCGTGCAGAATATTACATGAAACCGGAAATTGTGAACCAAAATGGACGAAAGTATATTGTTACGCCTGTCATAATAGGTAGAATTATTCACGGTTATTTGCTTTTAAGCGAAAGCAACCATTACGACGATCAAACTGTTTGCAGATTATCGGAACAAGCGTCCATGGTAGTGGCCCTTGAAATGCTCAAAGAAAAAAACAGGCGGGAAACGAAAGAAAGATTAATGAGAGATCTGAT
>CAZARY010000096.1:0-1175 GCA_964487675.1 uncultured Clostridia bacterium
TTAAGCATAGGCTACAGCACCTGCAGGTGGTGTCATAATATGGCAAGAGAATCTTTTAAAGATCAAGAAATTGCCTCAATCCTAAATGAAAACTTTGTCTCGATTAAAGTGGATCGAGAGGAACTGCCTCATATTGACAGGATATATATGAGCGTTTGTGAAGGCATGACAGGGCGAGGAGGATGGCCTTTAACAGTTTTTTTAACACCGGATAAGATTCCCTTTTTTGCCGGAACATACTTCCCTAAAGAAAATATGGGGGGCAACATCGGTTTTAAAGAACTTCTCAATAGAATTATTGAAAAATGGAACACAGATAAAGCCAGCTTAGAAAAAGAAGGCGAAAGAATTGCCAGTATCATTGCTTCCCAGCTGGATCGTGTGGAGAGTGGGAAAATTGACGAAAGTCTGATTCATCAATGTTATTCGGATTTAAATGAAAGGTTTGATCCGGAATACGGGGGATTTGGTGATCATCCGAAATTTCCTTTGCCCTCCATGTTGTTGTTTTTATTGCGCTACGTTAATATGACCGGGACAGATGAAAAGGCCGAAAAGATGATTAAACAAACCTTAGATGGGATGTATAAAGGGGGGTTGTTTGATCACCTGGGAGGGGGGTTTTATCGTTATAGTGTAGACAGTAAATGGTTGGTACCTCATTTTGAAAAAATGTTATATGATAACGCCCTGCTGACACTGGTTTATCTTGAAGCGTATCAATTTAGTGGCAACGAACTGTATAAAGAAGTGGCCGTTTCAACTTTAGATTTTCTTGAAAGGGAAATGCTTGATGAAAATGGTGCTTTTTATACTGCAATAGATGCAGAATCTGAAGGCGAGGAAGGCAAGTTTTATTTATGGGATTTTCATGAGATTCTTGAAGTGTTAGGGGAGGAAAGAGGCAAAGCATTCAATAAGTTTTACGGAGTTACCGAAAAGGGCAATTTTGAAGGGAAAAATATTTTAAATAGATTGAATGAAGTTGAAGGCTCTGAAATGGAAGTCCGGAAATCATTTAAGAATGAAATAAAATCATTATTTAATAACAGGGCAACTGAAAAAACAGCCCCAAATAAAGATGATAAAATATTGACTTCATCAAATGCTTTGGCTATCATATGTTTTTCTAAGGCTGCCCGGATATTGCGTGAATCCAGGTATATGAAGGTGGC
>CAZARY010000096.1:1275-8384 GCA_964487675.1 uncultured Clostridia bacterium
CGAATCTGGCGCGTTCTTTAAATATGGCAACGATGTTGAAAAATTGTTTTCACGCCCTATTGAACTGCTAGATGTGCCCAGTCCCAGTGGGAATTCTGTTATGCTCTATGTAATGATTAGGCTGGGGCACTTAGTTGAGGATGAAGAAGAAAAAGTATACTGGAACAATAAAGCAAAACAATTTATAGAAAACTGTACTGGCAGCATAGAAAAAACACTGGCTTTTTCTTCCTTTTTTTTAATCGGAATGATGAACTTTTTAGATCCACCAACTATACTAAAATTTTATAGCCACCCACCTATTTCGACAAGCAAAGCCAAAAAAGAAGATAATAGTGAGCAGAAAAAGATAGAGGAATTTATAGAAAAAATTAACACCTACTACCTCCCTGATGCTTTATTAACTTTTTTAGAAAAAAGCGAAGATATGCCCGAGATAGAGAGTCATTCACAAGAGATATCGGTTGAAGTTTGTAAAGGTTTTAGCTGTAAAGGAAAGATCAAGACGCCCGAAGCGTTAGAAGATCTATAAACAGTTTTTTTAAAATCATCAATGAACACCCTATTTAATAGATCTGATTCAAAACTTCTTCCAGGTCTGGATTTTCTTTTAGGGGATACACTTTGAAAAATAGGACTTTGTGATCTTCATCAAGAAGAATATTTGCCCTTTCGGAAATGCCTTCTTTTTCCCTGAAAATGCCTAATTGCTTAGCCACTTCACCATGGGGCCAAAAATCAGATAAGAGCGGTGTGTTTTCGATTCCCAGGTGTTCAGCCCAGGCTCTCTTAGTCGGCACTGGATCTGTACTAAAGCCCACAGCTATTGTATTATTATTTTCAAAAGTTTTCCAGTTATCATCGATTGCCTGCATTTGTACAGCACAAACTTTTGTCCAGGCAAGAGGATGCGATGAGATTAAAACTTTTTTGCCCTTATAATCTTCCAAGTTAAACGTTTCCCTTTTGTGATCATTTAGTGTAAAATTTTCCACCAGCGTTCCAATACTTAATGACATTCCACGCACTCCCTTTTCTAATGAGTTTAGTTATTATGTTTATTTAATTATACTATACCTTTATTTTGTTTACAATGCTGTAAGTATTTGCTATTTATCTTTAGCTTTATTGTCAATAACCAGCTTAATATAGGTGAGTTTTTTCTTGAGCCTAGTTGGATTTGAAAATTATGTTACTATTGTTAAATGTGCTTGTTACTAATCTAGACAAATTTTTGATCCTCAAATTTTTGATTTATAATAAGATTTTCAACCTCGGAAGGAATTTATACGGTGAACAAAGAATTAAGTTGTGAATTGATTTTATGTTGCATTAGTGAATAATTTTCATTTTAATCTCTCCATTTTCTAATGTCTGCTTATGTGGTTCTGCTAAATAAATGTACTGACTTGCATTACTTGTGGGCATTGTTCTTTATTGGATGAAACCAGCAAATTATTTTGGAATACTGCGTTAACTACTGAACCTAACGAAGTGGAACGAAATAAGAAATTGCAACATACTCAGGAGAAAGAGAGGGCACAGTAGAATGTTTAAAAAAAACAAAGAATCACCAGGTAAAGTAGATACGATCATCGGCGAAGAAACCACTTTAAAAGGCGCCCTTACCACAAATGGACTCATACGTATTGATGGAAAAGTGGAATGCGAAAATGAAGAAAAAGTAAGTGCCACAGCCGATATTATAGTTGGGGAAAAAGGAGAACTTCATGCAAATGCAAAGGGGAAAAATATAACCGTAGCTGGAAAAGTGAAAGGAAATTTAGAATGTACCAGTACTTTAGAATTGCTGGCTTCGGGCACCATAATTGGAGACATAAAAGCCGAACGTATATATGTTGAGGAGGGGTCTGTTTTTCAAGGCAGTTGTGTTATGACAAAAGATGAACAGGGCGCTGGCCTACAAGAAGAAACCACAGAAAGAACAGCACAATTGAATGAATCAGAAAAAACTGAAGGAATTGATGAAGCAGAAGAAAAGGAACATCTTTCTTCTTCTGTGGATGAAAATATTGTGAGTGAAAAAAATGCAGACAAAACATCAATATCTTCTCAAGTAGAAAAAGACAACGAACCCTTCGTAAACAATGAGGGGGATCATGCAAAAATTGATGATGACTCAGAAAGTAAAGCAGCTGATCCGAATAAAAATTCAGAAAAAATTGAAACAGATGTAAAAGCTGAAGTAGAAAAACCCACCATAAATCAAGAAGGGCCCCTATTAGATCACTCGGGTAAAATTGATTTAAAAGAGTTCCAGTTTAACGACCAATACGAAGTTAAACGGTGTCCCAATAACATTTCCCCCATAAAAAGCAGGTTCCAATCCAAAAAGAAAACCAGTATCGCTTATTTCAATAAATCAGACTGCTTTAGTTGTGAGTATTTTAAGTTTTGCCGAGTCAAGCAACAGAAAAAACATTTGGTCTTAAAAATATCAAAAAAGAGTTTAGAAAATATATTTCAAACGAGTTAAGGAAGAAAAAAACTTCAAACACTTATCTACTTCTCAAAAAGCAACTGCCGTTTTACACAAAAATTTCTAAAGGAGGGCTCATTTTATATGGAACAATGGAATTTTGAAAACTTGTCTAATTCAAGCAGTGATGTAAATGGTGGTACGGAAAGTAATGTAATCGAGGCTTCAAATGAAACGACCGCTAACACGCAGGAGGGAAAATTTGGCACCCAAAATGTTGGTATTGATCTGGGTTATGGATATGTCAAAATCTTGGAAAATCAAGAGGCATATATGTTCCCCAGCATCGTAGGTGTAGGGAGTGATATTCAGTACAAAAGTGATATGATGTTGGCAACCGATCCGATTAAAAATCTACATATAGAAATCGGGAATGAATCTTTTTTCGTAGGTGAACTGGCAATTCGGCAGAGCGAAATTGCTTCCCGCTCCCTTGATCAAGACCGCTCGAAAGATAAAAATGCTAAAGTTCTGATGTTAACTGCCTTGACTTTGCTGTGCCAAAAAGATGAAGAACATTTTAATATTGTCACTGGGCTTCCAACAAATTACTATGCGGCCTATAAAGAAGACTGGCGCAATTCATTAATAGGTAATTATAAAACAAAAGTTTGGCGAGAAGGTAGATTGTGGGATCGAAGCTTTAGTGTGAAAAATGCCAGGATAGTGCCTCAACCTTTTGGCACTTTCTTTAATCAACTGCTCAATCCCAATGGAGAGGTAATCGACGACGATTTGACTGGTGAGATGGTAGGGATTGTAGATATTGGTTTTAAAACCACGGATTTAGCAGTATCTAATAATGCTGAATTTATAGACAGGTTAAGTTTTTCTACTACCACCGCATTAAGCAGTATCTATCGTCTTATTGGTGATAGATTGAGACGAGAATACAAAATTGATAAAGAAGATTATGAGCTTGATGAATCTATTGCCCAAAAAAGTATCAAGATAGCCGGTGAAAAACACGATATATCCAGCTGGGTGGATAACGCTTTTAGAATGGTGGCCGGGAAAATTGCCACAGAAATTGAATCAAGATGGGATTACAAAATGTTTGATAGAATTTTATTAACAGGTGGAGGAGGGGAAGCTATGAGTAATTATATAGTTGAAAGCTTCCCGAATATGACCCTAGTAGAAGAACCGCAAACAGCTAATGTGAAAGGTTTCCAAAAATTAGCCCATCGTTTGTTTTCTGAATAAAGGATTAAAAATCCCCGCTGACAGCGGGGATTTTTTAGTTTCCAAAACAATTGGTACAAAATATTGAACCGTATTTTATTGTGGCACCACAATGGCTGCACTTTTTTCCAGAGTCCGTGAGGGCTTTTTCATTCTCTTGACTTTCACCTTTACCCGTTTCATTGCTGGAGCGCATAGCTTGATTTACTGGTTCTTGCGCTCCAAGATCTGTGCCTGATTCTTCTTCCAAGCCTTTTTCTGTACATTCACCGTCTTCGCTATCATTATATGGCCTTGCGCTTTCATCAACTGTATCATGCTCATAGTTCACCTGATCCAAAAGCAGTTCACTCAGTGTTTCGTCGCCTTCCTGGTTGAAATATGCATCCTCCATTTCATCGCCATTTTCTTTAAGACTTGTCTGTTCCTCTTGAGGCTCTGTCTTTGCTGCTTCTCTTTCTATCAATTGACTTTCTCTACTTATAGTCTGATTATCAGTGGTTTCTTTGCTCTCTGACTGGCCCGTTAATCCTTCCTCCAGTTTCGCTTCTCCGTTTGCTTGGCTAAAGCCGTACTCAAATGGCACTACCTCTTCTTCTACTTGCTCCTCCAAACCAGTCAAACCAGTCTTCCATTCCTCGTCTAAATCGTCTTTGCGCTCTTTGGCCGGTAGTTCTGTCTTTTTGGTAGTTTGTCTGGAAACAATCTTCGTGTACCAAACTTTATAATATGGATAGAAAGCATAGATCTTTCTTCCTATATGATAAAGCATTATTAAACCTAAAATTGCAAACACAGCAGGATAAATCCAAGATATGCCTTCTAAATAAGGGACCAAAAGCGGATAAAAAGCAACATACACTGTAAAAATAGCAATAAGATAGCTTACATGCTTCAACGTTTCCCCAGGGTGTAACCCCTCGGTAATTTTGTTGGATATATTGGCTAAATAGATTTCCAAAAATTCACCCAAACGACAAAAAAGTTCGGCTACAACGATTAAAATGGCGGCGAAAAAAATATCATTCAAGGTAAATCGAACCGGAAGCGTTAATTCTCCCATAATTGTGCCCGTTGCTAACAAAATCAATAAGGAGATCAACAAAACAATTCCGACACCTAGATAAAGTAGTCTGCTGCGCAAATTTTTTAAAGAAAGCTGGTTGGCATCTTCAGATTCATTAAAAACCAACCCTTTATCATTCATCAAATTCCCCCTTGGAGCGCTCTAATTTTCAGTCTATTCTTTAGCTAAAAAGCACATAAGGGAGTTCAATAACAGATTAGACTTGAAAGCAATTTGGACAAAATACAGCGCCATATTTTAATTCGGCCCCGCAATTACTACAACATTTTCTAGATTTCTTTTCGGATTGTTTTTTTGTGCCTTGATTCAATGAATCGGATAACGAAGAGGTTAACCCAGTAATGCTGTCCTCGCGATACGTCATCTCACCGGATTCATCGATTGTGTTACCGGCTTCATTGGCTGTATTGTATGATTTGTCAACACCAGAAGCACTAATGTTATTTATTCCCCAAGAAGATTTGTCTTGAAGTTGACCCTTGGAAGTTAAGCTATGAACTTTTTCCTGTAAAAAAAACCGGATTTCAAAATCTACCTTATTAGAAGCTGCTGTTTGCTCTTCACCAACCTCGGAAGATGTTTCGTTTGCCTCACCACCGTTTGAATCAATGGAGTCATTATTCATGTATTCTTCCAAATCCCCATACTTGTTTAATTTGTTTAATATTGTAGTATGGGAAACCCCCAATAATTTAGCAGTTTTTCTTGCACTTCCACAGTTGTTAATGGCAGTATTTAAAACTTTTTTTTCAAACATCTCCATGATCTCCGCTAGACTCAAACCATTTTTTAGCATTTCGTTAATCTGTTCATCCCAATTAACTCGTTCTCTTTCCTCTGAACGGTCTTCTTGTGCTCCATTTTTCTTATGAATGATCAGGGCAATATCTCCGATCTCGTTCTTCCCATTTTTATACAACGGTTTTACAAACATTTTATGAGAACCAATCTGCTCTTCTAATGCTATATTCCTGCATTGGATCGAAGAGGTTTGAACGGCTTTATCAATAATCGCCTTTATTTCGGCATTTACCACTAAATTTTTTTTCTTTTCATCGTCCTCTTGATTTTTTGTTAGATTCAGCAGCTGCCCTGCCGCTAAATTATAAAATTTAACTTCCCCAGCTTTCCCAAGTAACAAGAAAGGCGTATCAAAATACTCAAGCAGACTGTAAAAGTATTGCTTCATGGTCTCATCATTAAATCCATCCACTTCTTTTACCTTATTTATGCCTGGTAATAATTGAAGAGTCTTAGCGATATCGTTTTGATCACAACCTGCCCAATGTTTGACCCGTAAATAAATGCTGCCAGTTTTTATCTCTAAAGACATTAATTCACTCTTTTTAAGTGATAATACTCGCAAAACGTCCAGCAATAGATCCTGCTTATTTTCACAATCAATCACGAAGTGCTTTTCCATCAGGCACCACCTAATTTCAATCATTTTATATGCTAGTTTTCAAAAAAGATTTGCAACGTTTCATCCTGGGGGGATTCTAATACAGCATAATCAAGTGTGATTTCCATGAGTTTCCATTCTTCATGTACCGTCTCTCCTAATTTTGTACTGATTGTTTTATCATCAACTATAAATACTGCGTGATCGTGTTCAGGGTCCAGTAATTCTCCTTTCTTTTCCCCTTCTAAAATTACGCCTTTTTCTTCATCCTCTCTGATTTGTCCTTTGATTTCACCATCAGTGATAACCCCTATAAGCTTCACTTTTTCTTTTATCTTTAATGTTTTTACTTCGCTGTCGGGTTTTTCTGTATGCTTTTCACCAATTTCATTTAAAGATACGTCATTGTCTTTTTTTTCTTCTTCTTTTTCTGGCTCGCTCACTTTTTCTTCTGGTGGTAGCGGTGTTTCCGGTTCAGGCGCCCAAACCAACGGATATAAGAAAAAATCTATTATAATTGCATTTAATAACAAAAGAACAAAAACCCCTGAGAGCACGGCCGCTCTAATTCTTGCTTTGGGTAAAATAGAATTAATTTGATCGTCTACTGATGTTTCATTTTTATTATTTATACCGTTATTGTGATGATTATGGGAGCCATTTTCATTCATGAAAGCCTGCCCTCCCAACAGCTAATAGCCGTAAATATTGCTACTATTATATATGACTTCTATAGCTTCGGGTTTTTTCCTTCTACTAGTAATGTCTAATATCCTTCTAACATCCTATATTTATAGAACATATCCTTTCACCCATGATCAACAATAAGCGATTAGCAGTGATACGGTTCTTCACTTTTAATAAAAATACTATATCAAAATTTTGAATTAAACCAGTCTTGCAAATTGATTATTATAATTTCAACCTGAATAAAA